>DMJC01000102.1 GCA_003451915.1 Clostridiales bacterium | reverse complement strand
CCTGTAATGTAAATCGTTTGAGCATTAAATCGTGGCTCAGGATGGCAGCCGCCGCCGCAGCATTCAAGGACTCGGCCCGACCCGGCATCGGGATGCTGATGCGCCATGTGCAGAACTGCCTGGCCTGCCCGGAAATGCCGCGTCCTTCATTACCGATGATCAACGCAGCCGGCAGGGGCAAATCATCTGGCAAGCTCGCCTGTCCATCCATATCGGCGGCCAGTAAAGAGCATCCAGTCGGATTTTGGTTCAGCCAGGCCATGATTATGCTGATATCTTGCATTTCCAGCAAGGGAATGTGAAAACAGGAGCCCATTGCTGCCCGCAGAACTTTATCATTAAAAGGATAGACCGTTCCTTCGGTCAGAATCACGCCATCGAAAGCAAAGGCATCGGCCGTCCTGATCATGGTCCCCAGGTTGCCAGGATCCTGAATACCTTCAGCAATTAAATACAACCCCATAGCAGCCGGTGGTCCGATGGGTTTTTCAATCAGCGGCGACTGGCAGACCAGAGCTATTCCCTGGGGCTGCTGCGTGTCACACAGCATGTTGAACAACCGGTCCGGCAAGCTGATCACCGTTGCATCGGCCGGCAGTAAAGCCCGCAGGCCGGCAATCATCGGCGAAGACTCTCCTGTATCGGAAAACAGTGCAAAAACCGGTGATGCCCCGGACAACAGCGCATCCTGGCAAAGTCTCGCACCTTCCAGGAAAATCAGCCGGTCTTCCCGGCTGTGCCTGGCTTGCCGCAAATCGGCTATGCCCTTGAAGGTTGGATTATCGCGGCTTTCAATGCGTTTCATCATATTTATCACGTTAATAGACAAAAGGACGGGCGTCAACCCGTCCTCATGTGAAAAACTTATTGATCTGCTTAGAGCGCAGCTTTGGCCTTCTGGCAGAGTGCAGTGAAACCGGCCGGATCTTTAACGGCGATGTCAGCCAGAACCTTGCGGTCCAGGGAGATCTGCGCGCGTGAAAGGCCATTCATGAAGCGGCTGTATGACAGTCCGTTCAGGCGGGCGGCGGCATTGATGCGGGTGATCCACAGTTTGCGGAACTCGCGCTTTTTGTTGCGGCGATCACGGTAAGCGTAGCTTAACGATTTCATCACCTGCTGGTTGGCAACCTTGAACAGCTTGCTCTTGTGGCCAAAAAAGCCCTTAGCCAGCTTGAGGATTTTCTTGTGGCGTGCTTTTGTCCTGATGGATCTTTTTACTCTGGTCATATCATAAACCTCCCGATAATCGTTTGATGAGTGCAGGCGCCCGGCTTATTTGTATGGGATAAGCTGGAGAATGTTTTTCTCGTTTGAATGTGCGGCAACCACGGATTTACGCAGATTACGTTTGCGCTTGGTGGTTTTCTTGGTCAGGATGTGCTTTTTGAACGCCTGTGACCGCATGACTTTACCGGTACCGGTAACCTTGAATCTTTTTTTTGATGCGCTATGTGTTTTCTGTTTCGGCATTTGCGTTTCCTCCTATATTCTGAGCTGGATCAATTAGTTTTTGCGGGGTGCCAGGAACATCACCATGTTGCGGCCCTCGACCTTGGGATCGCGGTCGATCTGGCCATATTCGCGGCAGACCTCGGCGAATTGTTTCATGACGTCATATCCGCTGGATGTGTAAGCCATTTCGCGGCCGCGGAACTTGATGACAACCTTGACCCGGTCGCCGTCCTGCAGAAACCGGCAGGCATTCTTGGTCTTGTATTCGAGATCATGCTCTTCGGTGGTCAGTTTGAGGCCGACCTCCTTGACCTCCGTTACTTTCTGATTCTTTTTGGCTTCACGTTCTTTCTTGGCGAGCTCGAACATATACTTGCCGTAGTTCATGATCTTGCAGACCGGATTGTCCGCCTGCGGTGCAATCAGCACCAGATCAAGATCCTGGTCTTCTGCTCTTTTCCTCGCCTCGGCAATCGGTATGATGCCGACCATGCTGCCATCACTCTCAATCAGGCGTACCTTCTGGAATCTGATCTCATCATTGATCATCAGACCACTGTTTTGCTTGCCGATACCCATACACCCCCTAAAATAAAAATGAGCCGATGCCCTGTGACATCCGCTCAAGCTGCAGACAACAAGCCCCCTGGCTGTGTCCCGGCTATGAACCTCTTCGCGTGGCTTGAGGTGAGAAGCGGATGCCTCTTCTTGCTAACAGGGGTATTCTAACCGCAAAAAAGACGGCTGTCAAGCATTTGATGCTTGCTTTGCAGCAGATTCTTGTGATATCGTTGATTAAGCGCCTGGAAACTGTTTTCCAGTGCTGTAGCAAGGGGGAATACATTATGATTTCTAAATTGATCGCTGACCGGATGACAAAAGGTTCCTGGATCCGGAAAATGTTTGAAGAGGGTAATCGTCTCAAAGCCATCTATGGCGCGGACAATGTTTTCGACTTCAGTCTGGGCAATCCAGATCTCGAACCGCCGGCCGAGGTTCTTGCTGCCATCCGCGAATTTGCTAACGACACCACACCCGGCCAGCACGGCTACATGAGCAATGCCGGCTATCTGTCGACCCGGGCTGCCGTAGCCGGTCAGCTCAGCCGAAAGTCCGGTCTCGAAATCAAACCGGAAGCTGTCTGCATGACGGTCGGAGCCGGCGGTGCGCTCAATGTCGCGCTCAAAGCCTTGCTCGATCCCGACGACGAGGTTATCCTGCTGGCGCCTTTCTTCTTTGAATACACTTCCTACACCAACAATCACAACGGTATTCCGGTCATCGTCAAATGTGACCACGAAACCCTGCTGCCGGATTTTGAAGCAATCCGCTCCGCCATCACGCCGCGGACCAAAGCGCTGATCATCAACTCACCCAATAATCCATCCGGCGTAATCTACCCGCGTGAAGTGCTCGAAAACCTGGACGCGTTGCTGCGCGAAGCACCCCAGACCATTTACGTTTTATCCGACGAGCCCTATAACGCCCTGGTCTTTGACGGTGAGACCGTCCCCGACACACTGACCAGCATCGCCAACGCAATCATCTGCACCAGTTGGAGCAAATCACTCTCACTGGCCGGCGACCGCATCGGCTATCTGGCAGTCAGCCCTCGCTGTGAAGATTACAGCCGGCTGATCGAAGCTGTCCCCTACTGCAATCGCACCCTGGGTTACGTCAATGCCCCCGCGTTTTTCCAGCATGTTGTTGAGCGAGCCATCGACGCCCGCGTCGACATCAGCAAATATGAGGAGCGCCGCAACCTGCTGCTGGGCATTCTGCGCGAAGCCGGCTTTGATGTCAAAACGCCTGCCGGCAGCATTTATCTCTTCCCGAAATCTCCGATCGACGATGACGTTGCCTTTGCCCAGGCCTGTGCCAGGCACAACGTCACCCTGGTACCCGGTACGGGTTTTGGTTTCCCGGGTTATGTCCGCCTTTGTTTCGCCACCAGCCAGAAAACCATCCTCGGTTCGGCTGAAGCATTTAAAACGATTGGGCGGGAGTTTGGGCTGATCAAGTAAAGGAAAAATGAAGGATGAAAAATGAAGGATGAAGGATGAAGGATGAAGGATTCATCTATATTTCATCTTTCATCTTTCATTTTTCATCCTTCATTTTTCATTAATCACCCTTCACTTTTCACCTTTCACTCACTCGTTACTTGTATAAACAGTTTTCGCAGATTCTCAGCGACGCTGACTTTTTCACGTGCAGCATTACGGAAGACAACATAAGGCTTGGTTCCGGCATTGAAGAGCAACTGGCCTTTATACGCCGGCAGGTTCAGCAATTTAGACAGTACAGCCATGTCCGGCTGAATGTTGTCAGCATAATTCAGCACCAGATTCTGCTGTTGCTGGCGAATGGCGGCAAATCCCGATTTTTCAGCTGACGCCCGTACAAAGGCGATATCGGCCAGCGCGATGGCGGCAGCCGGCGGTTCGCCGTAACGGTCGAGCATTTCGTCCAGGACGTCCTGATATTCAGCAGCTGTGTCGATCGCTGCCACACGGCGGTACATATCCATCCGCTGGCCTTCATCAGGAATATATGACTTGGTAATGAATGCATCGATATCGAGCTCGATTGAAGCCTGGATCTTCCTGACCGGAGCTTTACCTTGCATTTCCTGGATGGTCTCTTCCAGCATGCGGCAATACAGATCATAACCGATCGCATCGAGCTGCCCGTGCTGTTCGGCTCCGAGCAGATTGCCGGCGCCACGGACTTCAAGATCCCGCAGAGCAATTTTAAAGCCTGCTCCCAATTCAGTGAAGTCGCGGATAGCAGCCAGGCGTTTCTCGGCAACTTCAGACAAGACTTTGTCGCGACGGTAAGTAACATAAGCAAAAGCCTGACGATCTGAACGGCCAACCCGGCCACGCAGCTGATAGAGCTGCGCCAGGCCAAGACGGTCGGCGTCTTCGACGATAATCGTATTAACATTCGGCATATCAATGCCTGACTCGATGATGGTTGTACAAACCAGAATATCTGACTGATGCTCAATAAATTCAGTGATGATCTCTTCCAGTCTCTTTTCACTCATCTTGCCATGTGCAAAAGCGACACGGGCACCTGGCAGCAGTTTTTCCAGAGCTGCAGCTTTTTCCATGATCCGTCTTGTATCATTGAACAGATAGAAGACTTGGCCATTACGTGAAATCTCACGCAGCATGGCTTCAACAAGAATCTCCTCATCATATTCCATGACATAAGTCTGAACAGGACGCCGATCGTGAGGCGGTTCTTCCAGTACACTGATGTCGCGAATTCCTGACATTGACATGTGCAGGGTGCGTGGAATGGGTGTGGCAGTCAATGTCAGCACATCTATATTCGGGCTGATGGCTTTGATCTGCTCCTTATGGTCTACCCCGAAACGCTGTTCTTCATCGACAATCAGCAGGCCGAGATTTTTCAATTTAACATCTTTGGATAATAAGCGGTGCGTGCCGACGGCAATATCGATTTTTCCGTAGGCCAGGCCATGCAAGGTGTTTTTTTGCATCGCTTCACTGGCAAATCGGCTGAGCAGGCCTATGTTAACCGGGAAGCCGGCCATGCGCCGGTTCAGGTTTTCGTAATGCTGCTGGGCGAGAACTGTCGTTGGAGCCAGCAGCAGCGCCTGCTTGCTATCCATGACACATTTGAACATGGCGCGGAAAGCCACTTCGGTTTTGCCAAAGCCGACATCACCGCACAACAGCCGGTCCATGACCTTGTCCGATTCCATGTCCTGCTTGATTTCCTGAATACTGCGCAGCTGGTCTTCAGTTTCCTCGTACGGAAAATTCTCCTCAAATTCTTGCTGCCAGACCGTATCCGGACTAAAAGCGAAACCTTTGACCGATGACCGTTCGGCATAAAGCTTGATCAGATCTGTCGCCAGCTTACGAATCGAGTCGCGGGCCCGTTCTTTCATGCGGGTCCATTCCTGGCCGCCCAGTTTGGAAAGTTTAGGTTCTTTGCCTTCTGCCCCGACATATTTCTGGATCTGGTCCAGGCTTTCCATCGGAATATACAGTGAATCATCACCGGCATAAACAATTTTCAGGTAATCCCGGCGCACACCTTTGTTTTCAAGGTTAACCAGGCCTTCATAGCGACCGATGCCGTGCGCTTCATGCACAACCATCTCCCCGGGCACAAGATCGCTGAAAAGGTCGATGCGGATGCCAGCCTGATGGCGGCGGCGCGCTGGCCGCTCACTGCCAAAAATATCCTGGGTGCCAACGACCAGCAACCCGGCAGCCGGCCAGACAAAACCACGAGGCAAACTGCGGTCAAGAACGGCTTCGTCCAGACCATGCTCGGATAACAAGCCGCGCAGCCGGGACTGGCGGGCTTCTGAACCGGCAAAGAGCAAGGCCAGCCCGCCCGTTCGCCGCCAGTCAGATAATTCACGTATGAGCTGCTCTTCGCGACCGCGGTAGCTGTCCGCCGGACGGCCCTGAACATTAATCTCGGCAGCTCCGGGCATGCCATTACCCGATGAAGCAATCTGGCACAAGGCCATGATCCGGCTGCTGCGATCCAGTTTAATGCTGATATCACCCCCGCGGAAGACAGCATCGGCGGTCATCGGCAGTGCCTGGCCTTTGGCCAGCATCGACTTGATCCGCTCCGCCCACTCAGCCTGGGCTGCATCAAGCCGGTTGCGAAAACGCAAAGGCTCATCGAGAAAAAGCACTGTTTTGTTATGAGGACAATAATCAAGAATTGAGTCAGCGTCCGGATAGATCAGCGGCAGCCAACGATCAAGACCGGCAAAAACGATTCTGGCAGAAACCCGTTCAGCATCATGCCGGCATAAATTGCGAATGCCGTCAGCTGCTTCCCGGCCTGCGCCATCCATACTCATCTCTGCACGCGCAGCCTGACCGGCGGCTATGATTGACTCAGCCAGCCGGTCCGAGTGACCGGCTTCAATCAGAATTTCTCGTGCCGGCGGCAGGACAACAGACTGCAGCATGCTGCTAGAACGTTGCGATTCCAGATCAAAAAGCTTGATTGCATCAATTTCGATATCGAAAAAAGACAGTCGGATCCCCTGTTCAGGTTCCCCATCCTCCGGTGAAGCTGGCACAATATCGATGATATCACCGCGCTGCGCAAACTGCCCCGGCCCATCGACCAGCCGCATGCGCTCGTAACCATTAGCCAGCAGTTGCCGGCAGAGTTCATCCATGCCCAGGCGCTGGCCGACTTGCAGGCGGATCAGCCGCTGTTCAAACGTTTGCCGCGGCATGACCTTCTGCAATGCAGCAGCCGCAGTCACCACCAACGCGCCAAAGCTATCTGGACTGCTCAGAGCACTTAAAATTGCCAGCCTTTTTAATTCACTTTCGCGGCTGACTGCTTCGGCATCAGTCAGGTTCAGCTCGCGCCCCCGGAACACCAGGACAGGCTTGTCAGTCATTGCCTTGAGATCCGCGGCAAGTGCCCGGGCTCGCAGTTCATCAGGCACCAGAATGACCGGACACCTGCCGTCTGTCTGACTCAAAGCCATGGCTAGCCAGGCTTTCTGGGTATCGTTGGGTCCAACAATATTGATGTGCCGGGCAGGTCCCGCTTTATACAGCATCTGCAGACGCTGCATGGCTGGATCTTGAGTGGTCTTGCTGAGCAAGCTTTCAATTGTGTTCTGCATCTTATTCATGATCATCTCAAATCGGTTTGCGGTTAAAAAGGTTCATAGCCTGAGCCAGTCCTTCGCGCACAGCCAGCTCAACCGCATCAGCTGCTTTGTTCAAAGATTGCCAGAATAACTCCCTATTACCCTCCGGTACATCGGACAGCACATAATCTGCGATATCCCACTGCGCCGGCTGCGGTCCGATTCCGATGCGGATACGGGGAAAATCATCTCGGTTGAGCTGCCCTATAATTGAACGCATGCCATTGTGAGTACCTGAACCACCCGATTCGCGGATGCGGATCTGTCCCACCGGAATGTCAATATCGTCAAAAAGGACCAGACAACGGTTTAGCGGTATCTTAAAATATGCCAGAGCCTCCCGGACAGATTCGCCACTGAGATTCATATAGGTTGAAGGTCGCAAAAGCAGGCATTTCTGCCCGGATATCCGGCCCTGGCCCATCAGCCCTTTGCATCGGATGCGGCTGATCTCGATCTTGTTGCGCTGCGCCAGAATTTCCAGCGCCATAAATCCGCTGTTGTGCCAATTCAGTTCGTATTGCCGGCCAGGGTTTCCCAGACCGACAATCAGCCATGGTGCATCTTGCATGAAATAGTCGTTCTCCGCTCTTTTGTCAGGGATTGATGCGACGTCCGCGTAAACGGCCGCGAGTCAAAACCCAATCGGATTTGTTCAGCTGATGTGAACGGGCTATCGCCAGAGAATAAGGCGGCACATCTTCAGTAATAGTCGATCCTGCGGCAACATAGGCATTTTCAGCAACACTGACCGGCGCTACCAGACTGCAGTTACTGCCGATAAACGCGTGTGAGCCAACCGAGGTCCTGGCTTTGGCTAATCCGTCATAGTTGGCGATGCTGCAGCC
>DMJC01000101.1 GCA_003451915.1 Clostridiales bacterium | reverse complement strand
GAGCGGGAGCAGACGCTCAACCAGTTGCTTGTTGAAATGGACGGTTTCGGACCCAATGAAGGTGTGATCATCATGGCAGCAACCAACCGGCCAGACATTCTTGACCCGGCTTTGCTGCGCCCCGGCCGTTTCGACCGTCGCATAACCGTCATGCGTCCTGATATCAAAGGCCGCGAAGAAATTCTCAAAGTTCATGCCCGCAACAAACCTTTGGATCCCGGCGTTGACCTCAAGGAAATCGCCAAAATCACTCCAGGTTTCACCGGTGCCGATCTGGCCAATCTTCTCAATGAAGCTGCTTTGCTCGCAGCCCGCAAGGGATCGCGTTCAATCGTGTATGAGGATATTTCTGAAGCCGTTTTCAAAATCATGATCGGTCCAGAGAAGAAGAGCCGCATCATCAGCGAAAAAGAACGCAAGTTGACGGCCTATCACGAGGCTGGCCATGCAATTGTCCTGCGTTCATTCTCGGAAACCGACAAAGTTGAGCGTGTGTCAATCATTCCGGCTGGCGGTGCCGGCGGCTATACCGCGCACAAACCGCACGAGGATCGTTATTATGCCACGCGCAAGCAGCTGATCACTGAGATCATGGTCTCTTTAGGCGGCCGAGCTGCCGAGGAATTGATTTTCGGTGAAATCAGCACAGGTGCCTCAACTGATTTACAGAGCTGTAATGCCATCGCCCGTGACATGATTACCAAATATGGCATGAGCGAACAACTCGGCAATCTGGTATTCGGCAGCGAAAACGAAGTCTTTCTGGGTAAAGATTATGGTCACGTTCAAAACTATAGCGAAAAGCTGGCTGGAATAATCGATGAAGAAGTCAAGAAAATAATTGACGAAGCCTACATCGAAGTCATAAACCTGTTGCGCGCACGCATGGATATGCTTAATGCTCTGGCCACAACCCTTCTTGAAAAAGAGAAGATCGAAGGCCCAGAATTTGAAAGCATCTTCGTCACTTACGCCGAAAAGCAAGAGAAGGAAGCAAGTTACGAGGAACAGGTAACAAGTAACAAGGAACGAGTAACAAGTAACGAGTAGTGAAAGGTGAAGGGTGAAGGGTGAAGAGCTCGCTGCACTCGCATGAAAAGCCGCTAGCGCGGCATGAAGAGCAGCAAAGCTGCAAAAATGGAAGTAATTCTTGGATTTTATAATACCAAAATGAAGGGTGAAAGATCGCTTCGCGAAGCGATACCCTTCACCCTTCACTCTTCACTCTTCACCTTTTACTCGTTACTTGTGACTTGTTTTTCGTCCCGTCAGGTGATCGGCCAGGCTTCGGATATCTTCAGGGCCTAACACAAGGATCAGATCCGCCGGGTTGACCAGCTGATCAAGCCGAGCCTGGATCTTTTTGAAGTCAGGGATAAACTCAGCATGGCCGCCCAGTTCATTGATTCTGGCAGCAAGCATGCTTGAACTGATATCGCCGGGATTTGTTTCACGATCACTGAAGATTTCAGCGAGAATGACTTGCTCGCAGTTACGGAGAGCCTTGGCGAAATCTTCCAGAAGGACTTTGGTTCGACTGAATGTCAATGGCTGAAAGACAACCCAGGTATGAGCATGCGGCATGTGGCTCGCTGCTGCCAGGGTCGCGCGGGCAGCGGACGGATGATGTGCATAGTCAGCAATGACCTGGGCTCCGCGATAGTCACCGGTATAGGTGAAACGGCCTTCGGCTCCTTGATAGCTGTTCAATGCACGAGACGCAGCTTGAGGTGTGCCACCGCAGCATGCCGCGCAGGCAATGGCGGCCAAAGCGTTGTCAACATTATGACGACCGGGTATCAGCAAATGAATATGACAGTAAAATGAATCATTGTGCCAGACATCAAAGCTCGGCAGCCCTTTACTGTAACTGAGATTCCGGAAATAGTAATCAGGTTTTTGCCCGTTTATCATGTCATCTTCCGAACCGAACCAGATCAGCCCTGGCATCGGCTGATGGCTGCTCTGGCGGCGAACCTGCAGATTTTCAACCATGGTACTGACTTTGCGGTCAAAAGCTGGCAAGACCAGCGTGCCATAATCTGGCAAGTGATCGGCAAATTCGGCAAATGTATCGATTACAGCATCAATATTCTGAAAGCAGTCGACGTGATCATAATCAATATTCAAGACGGCAGCGACTGTTGAATAAAATTTCAGGAAACTGTTCATATATTCACAGGCTTCTGAAACCATCACCTGGCCCGTTGCTCCGACGCGAACAGTGCTGTGGAATTGGATCAGTTCGGCTCCCAGGTGAACGGTCGGGTCAACATTCGCTTCCATCAGGATCAGTGAAGTCATCGCCGTTGTTGTTGTCTTGCCGTGGGTTCCGGCAATGTTGATGACCTCTTTGAATTCACGGTTGAGCCAGCCCAGAAAAGTGGCCCGGTCGATGGTGCGGATCGCCAGTTCTTTGGCCCGGATCAATTCGGGATTATCATTATGGACAGCAGCTGTATGAACTACCAGGTCGGGCTTGAACTGGTCGATCCAGTCTGCACGATGACCTTCGAAAACCGGTATGCCGAGATGGACCAGATAGTCTGTGCGGGCAGATATCACCCGGTCAGATCCAGCAATCTGGCGGCCGCTGCTCAAGGCCAGTTCAGCCAGGCCACTCATGCTGATACCGCCGATACCGACGAAAAATATGCGGGACGACTCCCGCAAGTTGTATAGATCAAAATCAGGCGCCAAATTGGACATTAAGGTAAGTACCTTCCTTTCCGCACCATTCTATCACAATTCTGCTGATCGGCAATCAATTTCGCAATAATTATTTATTGAACTAGATAACAGACTTCGCTGGCAAGTGTTATAATGGATGTGTGAAAGCACAAAAGTTTCCTTCCCAATCGGCAGAATATTCGACATTTCGCATGAGCATGGAGGAAGTCAACATGGATATCACAAGCATCACCATCAGGAAAATGGGTAATGAAGGCAAGATGAAGGCGATCGTTTCGGTTACCTTCGACAATGAGTTTGTCGTCCACGACATCAAAGTGATTGAGGGCACCAATGGCTATTTTATCGCCATGCCCAGCCGCAAGACGCAAGACGGTGAATTCAAGGACATTGTTCACCCGATCAATTCTGAGTTTCGCGAGAAATTGTCATCTGAAGTCCTGAAGAAGTATCGGGAAGCACTTGAGAATGCGGAAGCCGCTGCACAGGCTGTGAATCCTGAGTAGTGGCCTGACGGGCCTGGTAAAGCAAGGCATAAAAAATAGGGACTGACGTCAGCCTGACCAGCTTTTCGCCAGTCCTTTTTCATAGTTATGGTATAATCAGAAAAAAGAACGGGAGGCCGACCGCGATGCCGACAAGCTATCTGCTGGCGCTTGACCAGGGAACGACCAACTGCCGTGCGATATTATTCGATGGCCAAGGCCAGATCGTCAGCAGTACACAGCAGTCGATCACACAGTTTTTCCCTAAGCCGGGATGGGTGGAGCAGGACCCTGAGGAGATTCTCAGAGTCCAACTTGCTGTCATGCAGGACACTGTTGCCAAGGCAGCTGTCAATCCTGGCAGCATCGCTGCGTTAGGCCTGACAAATCAACGGGAAACGATTGTCCTCTGGGATCGTCATACCGGCCGGCCGGTTTACCCGGCTATTGTCTGGCAATGCCGGCGGACAGCTGATATTTGTGCAAATCTGACTGCGCGAGGATTGGCCGGCGAAATTTCTGAACGGACTGGTCTGGTTATTGATGCTTATTTTTCAGCAACCAAGCTCATGTGGATGCTGGATGAACTGCCCGGTGTCCGGGCGCGTGCCGAACGAGGTGATTTACTGGCCGGAACGATTGATTCATGGCTGATCTGGCATCTTTCCGGCCGCCAGCGTCATGTCACGGATGTCAGCAATGCCTCGCGCACGATGTTGTTTAACTTGCATACCGGCACTTGGGATGAGGAGCTGCTGCGTGAAATGCGGATCCCGATGGCTGTTTTACCTGAAATTGTTTCATCGTCAGGTCTGGTTGCCACGCTTGATCCCGTTATTTTACCTGGCGGCATTCCGATCAGCGGCATTGCCGGCGACCAGCAGTCAGCTTTGTTCGGGCAAGCGTGCCTCGAGTCAGGCATGACAAAAAACACTTATGGGACAGGTTGCTTTATTCTGATGAATACAGGCCGTCAACTTGTCCGATCACATCATGGCTTGATAACGACAGTTGCCTGGGATTTGGGGCAGGGGCTTGAGTATGCATTGGAGGGTAGTGTATTTAATGCTGTATCTGCAATCCACTGGCTGCGGGATAGCCTGGGGATGATCAGGCGATCGTCAGAGTGTGACCAGTTGGCCGCGGCAGTTGATGATACCGGGGGTGTTTTTTTTGTACCTGCATTCAGCGGCCTCGGCGCTCCGTATTGGGATATGCAGGCTCGCGGCATGATGATCGGATTAACCCGCGGCAGCAGAAAAGAGCAGATAGCGCGCGCTGTGCTGGAGTCCATTGCCCATCAGAGCCAGGATGTTCTTGAATGCATGCAGGCAGACAGTGGAATTTCCATTGACAGCCAGACGGCTTCCCATTTGCCGTTGCGTGTTGATGGCGGGGCCAGTGTCAGCAATCTGCTGATGCAATTTCAGGCTGACATCAGCGGCCTGGCCGTTGACCGCCCGCTGGTCACTGAAACGACGGCGCTGGGCGCTGCTTGCCTGGCGGGTCTGGCTGTCGGGATCTGGCCTGATTTGCCGAGTATGTCCTCCATGCGAAGTACAGAACGGTTATTTTTACCGGCTATGGCGACAGCGGAACGTCAGCAGCGCCGCGCTGAATGGAAGCGTGCCGTCGCGGCGGCAATCAGCTATGGCCATTCGGGATGCCTATGATCCGGCAAATATCGGGATCAGTCAGCCAGAACATCCAGCCGCGGGCTTCGTACTGCCTGCCCGGCTGGCTGGCTGCAATTGCAGCTTGTCTGCTGGCTGCAGGTTTGTTGGCCAATGTACTGTTTACGGTCACGACCGCAGCGAAAAAGTCTGATGAAGGGCAGTTGCCGATTGTTGCCATCATACTGGCAGGCAAAAATGACCAGCTTGATCATGATCGCCTGTTGCAGACTGGCTTGTTAAGTTCTGGCATAAAAACCATCAGCCTGCCGATGCCAGTTGATCAGACAACAGCATCTCGCCGCGTTTTGCAAGATACAGTCAATTCTTATGGGCAAAACAAGGTTTGGATTGTCTGCGAAGGCAGTACATCATCTTTGGCCTGGCAGTTGACAGCACAACTTGATCATGTCGATGGACTGATCATGATCGCGCCGCAAAACCTTGCTGAACTGGGAGATTTTGCATTGCGGCTGTGGCCGGAAGAACGATTTTGCCTGATCTTGTCGACTATCGAGACATCATCAGCCAGCCGTGCTTTTTATGAACGGCTTTCCGGTGAGGATGCCACCCTTTTTCCACCCTATCAGCAAAATACAGTTAAACCATGGCAATATGCTTCGTCAGATGGTCGAGTCTGGCTTCTGGATTATCCAGCGCTGACACAGTCATGGGCTTTGATTTCAATGCGGCTGCTGCCTGATCTGACTGGCTGGCTCAGGGACTGGGCAGAAGCTTATCTTGACCAGCCTTTAACTGCCCCGGCCACGTTCCCTCAGCTGCTGCCAGGTCTTATCTTCCAGCTGGCTGTGGCCGGACTTCTGCTTTTGACAGTGCCGGCTGGAATGAACCTGGCTTTGCAAGGCTCGCCGGTTTATATCCGGCATCCCGAGGATCCGCAGGCATTCAGAGCACCTTTCAGCAAGGCCTGGCTAGTTGGCCATCAGATCTTATGGTTGCCGGCTGCGATCATAGCCATGGCTCTTGGCCTGGCACTGGCCTGGCTTAACGGTCGTCAGCAGGACTGGCTATTGCCGTCCCTGCTGCTGTTGCCGGGTTGCCGCGGCCTGTTGGCGCTTCTCGCCCGTTTGGCTAGCCGGAAAAGGTCACGTTCGGAATTCGGCAGCCAGGAATTTGCTGATCATGAAAATCAACCCGATGTAAACGCCAGACTGCTGCCATCACAGCTGACCGGCCTGATCGTCATGCTGATCAGCCTGGTTCTGTCAGCACTCTGGATCTGGCTGACATTCGGCAGCCTGTTTCCATCCGGCGTGCCAGCTTATTGGCTGCCAATTGTGTTTTTGATCAGCTGGCCGTCCGGTCTGGCTGCCACATCTGCTCAAGTCTGGCTCGCGCTGGATCAGGGACTGCCGCCAGTTGTGCGCTGGTATCAGACGCTGGCACATCATCTGCCGTTCTTGCTGCTGATTGTTTATGCCCTGTTTTCATTTAATCTGGCCGGCGTAATCGCCTCTGCACTGATCCTGCTGATCAGCTTATGGTCAGTCAATATTGGCAAAGCTGGAACTTTATTGACACGCCGGCCGGGAATCGGCAGTCTGCTTCAGGCAGCCGCCTGGACGGCCACAGTTTTGCTGCCGCCGATTACTCAGGGCATGTGACGATTTTCATGTGACGATTTTCGTTGACTTTTCAGGTTTTCGATGATAATATGTTTCGGTGACCGCTCTTTCCGGGCTTTTAAATGCTGTATGCAGCATGCCTGAGATCGGCGAGACTGTTTACAGGAGGTAACACACACATGTATGCTGTAATTGCAACAGGCGGAAAACAGTACCGGGTTTCAGTCGGTGATGAGATCTTTATCGAGAAGCTGGCTGGCGAGGCTGGCGATGCCGTCAAGTTCGAGCAGGTCCTGGCCGTGTCCGATGATGCTGGCCTCAAGACCGGTGCACCGGAGATCGCCGGTGCTGTCGTGGATGGCGAGATCGTCAAACAGGGCAAGCAAAAAAAGATCATCGTCTTCAAGTACAATGCCAAAAAGGGCTATCGCAACAAGAATGGCCATCGGCAGCCGTACACACGTGTCAGAATTACCAAAATCAACGCATGATCGGACATTGACATGATAACCGTCACTTTGCAGCGATGCCCCAGCGGATATATCAGACGTTTCACCGCCACAGGCCATTCCGGCTATGGCGAACAGGGAGCAGACATTATATGCGCAGCGGTATCGGCAATTGCCCAGACCACGATCGGCAGTCTGCAGGATCTGGCCGGCCTATCTCCGGATTTTGCTCTGGAGGATGGCCACATCTGGTGCCAGACCTCTGATCCCGATGATATGGCACCTGAGCAATATAAGATCGCCAGGACCCTGACTGATTCATTCGCACTCGGTTGTCTGCAGATCCAGCAAAGTTACGGCAAAAAGTATGTCAGCGTCAAAGAAGCCATATTTACCTGAAGGAGGTGCATGGGCATGATTTTAGTCAATCTGCAGCTTTTAGCTCATAAAAAGGGCGTCGGCAGCACACGTAACGGCCGCGAATCCGCTTCCAAGCGTTTAGGCGCCAAGCGTGGCGACGGGCAGACCGTTCTCGCCGGCAATATTCTGGTCCGCCAGCGCGGCACCAAAGTCCACCCTGGACAGAACGTCGGCATCGGCTCGGACGATACGCTGTACGCTATGGTTGAAGGCAAAGTCAAATACGAGAGAATGGGCAAAGACAAAAAGCAAGTCAGTGTTTATCCCGCCGAATAATTCGGCAGATGATTTTTTTGCTTTGGTCAGCCAGACCGGAATGGGCATTTCCTTCCGGTTCATTGAACGGAAGGTCCAGCCGGTGAAAGTCGGCTGGATTTTTTTCCCGTTCAGGAGGACAAGAAATGTTTATTGACAGCGCGAAGATACATGTGAAGGCCGGCAACGGCGGCAACGGCATGGTTTCCTTCCACACGGCCCGCTATGTCCCGAACGGCGGCCCGGATGGCGGTGATGGCGGCCGGGGCGGCAGCATTATCTTTTATGCCGATGAGGGCATGAGCACCCTGCAGGATTTCCGTTATAAACGTAAATATGTCGCGCAGGATGGCGAAAAAGGTGGCCGTCGCAACATGGCTGGCGGTAAGGGTGAAGACCTGCGGATCCGTGTGCCCGCCGGCACTTTGATCAAAGACACTGAAAGTGGCCGGATTCTTGCCGATCTGACCGAAAACGGCCAGGAAGCGGTTATTGCACGCGGCGGCCGTGGCGGTGCCGGCAATATCCATTANNGAATACGACCTGCAGATTGAACTGAAACTGCTGGCGGATGTTGGCCTGATCGGCTTTCCCAATGTCGGCAAATCAACGCTTTTATCGGTTGTTTCGGCTGCCCGGCCCAAAATTGCCGATTATCCGTTCACGACACTGGAACCGCAGCTGGGTGTGGTCAGTGTTGATGATTACAGCTTTGTCCTTGCTGACATCCCTGGCCTGATTGAAGGCTCCCACGAAGGCCTCGGCCTGGGACTGGACTTTCTCCGTCACATCGAACGGACTCGTCTGTTGATCCATGTGCTGGACGCTTCCGGCCAGACTGGCCGTGATCCGCTGGAGGACTTTGAACGTATCAATGCCGAACTGGCTGCTTTTGATATCCGTCTTGCCGGCCGGCCGCAGGTGGTAGCTCTGAATATGACTGATCTGGCTGAACCCGAGGCTCTGGCAAGCCTGCAGACGACACTCGAAGCACGCGGTTACAAGGTTTTTCAGATTTGCGCGCCTATCAATGAGGGCGTTCCGGAACTGATCAGACATGTGGCTGGCGTTGTCCGGGAATTGCCGAAGACTATCCTGACCGATGCTGTTCAGGAATCCGTGCGCTATCAGTACCAGGAAGAAGCCTTGTTCCAGATTGTCAAAGCAGATGGCGTCTATCGGGTGACCGGTCCCTGGATTGAAAATCTGGTCAACTCGACTAATTTTGATGATACAGAGTCATTACAATATTTCCAGCGCCTGATCAGGAAAAAAGGTGTCATTGACGCGCTTGAAAAAGCCGGTGTCCGGGAGGGAGACCTCGTGGCGCTGCACGATCTGGAGTTTGAATTCATTTATTAAGAAACAAGGTGAACACATGATAAACAGTAAACAGCGCGCCTGGCTTCGCAGTCAGGCCAATCCGCTGGACAGTCTTTTCCAGATCGGCAAAGGCGAAATGTCGGATCAGCTGGTCAGGAGCCTGGATGAAATCTTGAGCACTCACGAACTCTTGAAAATCAATGTATTGAAAACTGCTGAGCAGACACCGGCAGAATTAGCCAGGCAACTGGCTGAATCAGCCGATGCTGACGTTGTTCAGGTCATCGGGCGCCGTATAGTTTTATACCGTCACTCGGAAAAGCTGGCTAAAGCCGGTAAAGCAATTCAGTTACCCTGAATTATGTAACATTTAATGTTTTCATAACAGCCTCAATCCGATATAATAAAGAACAAGTACCTGCTCTGTCGCAGGTTGAATGAATTCAGAAAGAGAGGCATTATTCATGAAAAGTTATGTTTGCAATCTTTGTGGTTACGTTTATGACCCGTCTGTAGGGGATCCGGATTCCGGCATCGCTCCGGGCACATCGTTCATCGATCTGCCATCTGACTGGACCTGCCCGCTCTGCGGCGCTAGCAAAGAGGATTTCAGCGAGGTCTGACCCCATGTCTGTATTAGCTATTTGCGAGAATGTCTTTGAGGTCGGCGCTGCCCATCCGGACCGTGAACTGTTTGATTGCCTGATGCCGACGCCGCATGGCACAACCTATAATTCATACCTGGTTGTCGGCACCGAAAAAACCGCGCTGATTGATGCAGTTGACCCGCAGAAAATCAACGTTCTCTTGCAGAACCTGAAAGACGCGGGTGTGCAGAAAATTGACTACCTGATCAGCCTGCATACGGAGCAGGACCATACCGGCGGCAATGAAGCCATTCTGCGTCGTTTCCCGATGGCTAAAATCATTGTCAATGCCAAGGTCCGCGAGTTGTCACTGACTCATCTGCATCAGGCTGATGAGGCCATGACTGTGGTCAATGAGGGCGATC
>DMJC01000175.1 GCA_003451915.1 Clostridiales bacterium | reverse complement strand
GGATCATACCGGACAAGATCCGCACATCCTCAACTGGCGCGAACCCGAAGTCAATGTTCTTTTCGAAGAAGGCCAAATCCTCGTCCATTTCATCTATCACACGGATCAAGACCGAGAAATCGGCCCCTACAGCTTTTACATCGACCCATTCAAAATGAAAGTCGTCAAAGAAGACCCAAGAATCCCTTTGGGAAATTAGCGCTCGTCAGCGAGCTAATTTAAAACAATAGCCTCAACCGGGCAAGACGTTGCTGCGTCCTGAACCGATTCCTGTGCCGAGGCAGGTGATTCGTCGACGATCACGATGGCGATCATATCGTCGCCCATGGCAAAGACCTCCGGGCAGATTTCTGCGCACAGGCCGCAGCCGATGCAGACTTCACGTTTTATACTGGCTTTCATTGGGTTGTCCTCCCTTTTCTGCTGTTATCGGTCGAGCCGATAGCCAACCTTGATGACAGATTTGAGTTTTTGCCGAAAATCGAGCTTTTTTCGAAGCTGCATAATATGCATGTCGACTGTCCTTGTGTCACAGGTGATGCAATAGCCCCAGACAGCCTGGAGAATTCTGGCCCGGCTCATCGCGACATCTGTATGCTCGACCAGCAGGACCAGCAAGTCGAATTCCTTGGGCGTCAGCTGAATCAGCCGGCCAGCCTGTGTGACCAGCCGTTCAGTTAAGTTTATTTCGATATTATGAAAAGACAGTTTGTGATTTGGATGGATTGAATGGCTCAAGACAATTTCAATGCGACCCAGCAGGTCGGCGACGGTAAAAGGTTTCAGCAGAAAGTCTTCGGCACCATATTGAAAACCAGGTACCGGCACAGCGCCTGAATTTCGGTCAATCAGGCAGATCAGCGGAATATCGACAGCACCCAGTTTATTGAGGATGTCCAGGCTGGTTGGGTTACCATCTTCGATATCCATGAGAATCAGATCAAACCGATCGGTCTGAAGTTGGAAAAAGGCAGAAGAATCGCAAGGGCAGACAACATGCTGGCAGCCGGCTGTATCTAACGCTGCTTCCATCAATGCTGCAACAGCTTTGTCTTCCTGAACAATTAAAATTTTACGTTTCTGCAGTTCCAGCACAGGCTACCTCGGCTTTCTGCTTTGATTTTAACATACTCCAAGCCTTGAGCGGGCATTAAAAGTGAAACAAGTATTCCAACACAGCGCGTCCTGTGCTATGATAAGTCTGTTTTGATTATCATTTGATTGTCAAATCATTTATAAAAATCAAGATCAGGAGAGTGACTTAAATGGATCTGTTTCAGAAATGCCGGGAATACACAACAGCCAGGCAGGCGATGGCAATGGGGGTTTATCCGTTTTTCCATATGCTGACGTCCGGGCAGGATACAGAAGTCATCATGGAAGGGCACCGCACCATCATGATGGGGTCCAACAATTATCTGGGCCTGACAGCCGATCCGAGGGTCAAGGACGCTGCTGTCAAAGCCATTGAAAAATATGGCTCCGGCTGCTCCGGTTCGCGTTTTCTCAATGGCACCCTGGACCTGCATGTCGAACTGGAACAGGCCTTGGCTAAATTTCTGCAAAAGGAAGACTGCCTGATTTTTTCGACCGGTTTCCAGTCAAACCTGTCGATCATTTCGTCCATTACCGGCCGCAATGACTATATTCTGAGCGACAGCCTCAACCATGCCAGCATTGTCGATGGCGCACGCCTGAGCTTTGCCAAGACGCTGAAGTACAAGCACAATGACATGGAAGATCTGGAACGGCTGCTCGAACGGTGTGCCACCGACGAGAAAGCCGGTATTCTGGTTGTGACCGACGGTGTTTTCAGCATGGAGGGCGAGATCTGCAATCTGCCTGAGATTGTCCGTCTGTCACGCAAATACGGTGCCCGCATCATGGTTGACGATGCTCATTCCATTGGTGTTCTCGGCGAGCACGGCCGCGGCACAGCGGAGTATTTCGGCTTGACTGACGAGGTCGACCTGATCATGAACACCTTCTCAAAAACATTGGCCTCACTGGGTGGCTGCGTCGCCGGCAGTGCTGATGCCATTCATTTCATCAAGCATACAGCCCGGCCGTTTATTTTCAGTGCCAGCATCCCGCCGGCCAATGTCGCTGCTGCCCGGGAAGCCTTGCGGATTCTTGAGGCTGAACCGCAGCGCGTCCGCCGCCTGAATGAAATATCGGCTTACATGCGTCGGGGGTTGGCTCAGCTGCCGTTTGTCAAGGTTCATGACAGCGGTAATGATCTGGTCCCGATCATCCCCATCCTGACTGGCACGGTTGGCCGTACGCTTTTTACGGCAAAAACCTTGCTCGATAACGGTGTCTATGTCAATCCGGTCTTCCCGCCGGCAGTTCCAGGTGACAACTGTCTGCTGCGCACAAGCTATACAGCGACACACACCAATGAACAACTCGATGAAGCACTGGCCATTTTCGGCAGAGTCTTCGCTGATCTGGCTGAAAACAAGGAAATCGATTTCGTCATTGAGATCTGAAGTGGTGAAAAGTGAAAAGTGAAAAGTGAAAGGTGTCGCTCCGCGAGATCATCGCCTGTGGCGAATTTTGCACCATAGTCGCATTAATGCGGCTTTGCCGCACTTTTTACCTTTCACCCTTCACCTTTCACTTTTCACCCTTCACTCTTCACCCTTCACTTGTTCCTTGTTCCTTGTTACTTATTACTTGCACTGTGATTTTGTCACTGACATCCTTGCTCAATTCCCCGATAATGGCGCTAACAAATCACATCAACCCAAGGGGGATTTAACATGAGCGCACCATTATTTGATATCTTCAACCGCAGCGGATCTGCTGTCAAACCGATTAAGCCCGATGAGGTCAAGAATCGTCTGGCACAAAATAAAAAAACAGTTCTTCTGGATGTTCGTTCGCCAGAGGAATATCGTGACGGCCATATTCCCGGCAGCCAGTTATTACCGTTACACGAACTGGCTTTAAGAGCAAAAGAATTACCGGCCGACAAAAGCACCCCGTTAATTGTCTATTGCCTGAGTGGCGCCCGAAGCCGCGCTGCTGCAACTCAGCTGGCCCGTGCGGGTTATAGCGAAGTGTATGATATGGGCGGCATCATGAATTGGCCCTATGAAATTACTCGCGGCCGCTGATTATTGTGGCTTGGGGTCCGGTACCCTGACTTTGACTGCAACAAAATAATTGATCAGCGAAAACGCAGCTGCCATGAAAAATATGTACTGGGGTCCCCAGATTGTCCAGATCAGTCCGCCGACTGTCGCACAGAGCACTGCCACAATATGGTCCATACTTTGGGCAACAGTCATGGTTGGTGCAATGTCAGCAGGTACAATTGCTATTGATCTCAGGTATAAGGTGCGGATGATACTCATTTGCATTGACATGCGGTCGATAATGAACAGTCCGCAGGCGAGGAACATGGGAACGCCGACCCGGGCCAGCCAGCCTGACGCAAACCCGGCGCTGAGTGTGCCATAAGCCAGATAGACCAGGATAAACGAAAAGGCATCAACATAAAGCATTTTTTTGACGCCGAATCAGTCAATCCAGCGGCCGAGTGCCGGTATGAAGAAAATTCCGACCAAAGCACCGGCCATGCCCAACAATGCCATTGTATCTGTCTTTTGTCCGAGCAGATCGATCAAGACCCACGGCCCGTAGACAAACATGATCTGCTTCTGTACTCCGAAGACAATTGCAAGAAGATAATAGTATTTATACTCTTTACGGAAAATTAACTTGAAACGTTTGCCGCTGGCCGATGTTTCAGGTTTTTTAACATGGCGGTCGAGATAGCCGAGCAAGATCAGTGTAATCAGCAAAAAAGCCATGGCGATAACAAAGACCAATTTGACCGGCGTGGTAAAACTGAACCAACCTAACCGAAAACCCGTGAAAACCAGTAAAGCTGCCAACAGCGAAAATGCTGTGCTGACACCTTTGAAACGGCCGATGATAGTCCCGGCATTACCGTCATCCCGGATCAAGGTCAGACCGATGCTGTCTTGCAAAGGATACCAGAGATGTCCGCCCAATGAGTTGATAAAGAGAAAAACCAGCATCAGGGCAAACGGGGGTGTCAGAAAGCCTAGAAATGCCAGGCCGAAAATAGCCATCCCCTGCGCCAGCATGGCGACCCGGACGTTGCTGACAGACGAAAGCAGCGAAATCAAGATGACGACAATCACACCTGGCAATTCGCGCGGAAACTCAATCAGCCCGCGCTGTAAAGCAGATACATTATAGGCATCTTTAAAATAGTTAGAATAAACAGCATCCGAGAGACCAGCTGCCAAGGCCGCAAAGGCCAGAACTGTCAGATAAATCCAGATTGACCGTTTATGTCTTTTTTCGTCTGTCAGCAAGGCAGATCACCTCCATGGATTACTCTACGAGTCCCCGTCCAAGTGCAGCATTTAAATGACAGGCAGCTAATCCATGTTCGGCCAATTCTTTGACATAGGATAAAGTTGCGCTGGCTAAAGCGGCTGTTGCTGTGCGAGGCGCAGCACCGGGGATATTTGCGACAGCATAATGAATGACACCGTGTCTGATAAAGACTGGGTTGTCGTGGGTTGTTGCATGGTCGACAGTTTCGACCGAGCCGCCCTGATCTATCGCGATATCGACAATCACACTGCCGGGTGCCATGGTTTTGACCATTTCTTCGGTGATCAGGCAGGGTGCATGAGCGCCTGGAACCAAGACTGTTGAAATAACGACATTCGAGTGGGTCACCGCATCGAAAATATTCTGGTGATTAGAATACAACGTGCGGATACGGGTCTGATATTGGTCTTCGAGCTGACGAAGGCGAGGCAAGCTGATATCAAGAACTGTTACATCTGCGCCCATGCCGACAGCATATTGCAGCGCACCCTGACCTGCATGGCCTGCACCTAATATCGTGAAACGAGCTTTTTCGGCACCAGGGATGCCGCCAGGCAAAAGGCCGGAGCCGCCTTGTGTGCGCAGCAGATAC
>DMJC01000188.1 GCA_003451915.1 Clostridiales bacterium | reverse complement strand
CGAATGGATCGAAACCGAGCCGCTGGAGATCAAACGTTCCTATGAATTTGACCGGGTCGGCCCCAAGAATATTTACTTGCTGCACCACGAGGAGATGGAATCACTGTCCATCAATATCCCGGGTGTCAGGCGGATCCGTTTCTGGATGACCTTCTCTGATAATTACATCAATCATCTGCGTGTTCTGGAAAATGTCGGCATGACTTCGATCAAGCCGATCATGTTCGAAGGACGGCCGATCGAACCCCTCCAGTTCCTCAAAGCAGTTTTACCCGACCCGGCCTCGCTCGGCCCGCGCACCAAAGGCAAGACCAACATCGGCTGCGTTTTCCGCGGCCTTAAGGACGGCCAGCCCAAGACCTATTATGTCTACAATGTCTGTGACCATCAGGAAGCCTATGCTGAGGTCGGTTCCCAGGCGATTTCCTACACGACTGGCGTTCCGGCCATGATCGGCGCCATGATGATGCTCAAGGGACTGTGGATGAAACCCGGTGTATTTAACCTCGAGGAGTTTGACCCCGACCCGTTTATGGACGCCCTCAACAAACACGGCCTGCCGTGGCAAGAAAGCTTTGCCCCGGTCATGCTCGACTGAGGGACCAACAGATGCCCGTCGATTTTAACGCCTTGCCGACGCCCTGCTATGTTGTCGACGAGACGCTGCTTATCAAAAACCTGGAAATCCTGCAGCAGGTCCGGCAAGAAACCGACTGCAGGATTTTACTTGCCCTGAAAGGGTTTTCGATGTTCGCGACCTTTCCGCTGATTGGCCGCTACTTGAATGGCATCACAGCCAGCTCACTCCATGAGGCACGTCTGGGTTTCGAAGAAATGGGCCAGGAGGTCCATATCTATTCCCCCGCCTTTGTTGAGTCAGAGTTTGCTGAGATCATGCACTATTGTGATCACATTGTTTTTAATTCTTTCAGCCAATGGCGTAAATATCGTGATCGCGTCCGTGCTTTCCAGGATCATCCGATCGAATGCGGCATCCGGGTTAACCCTGAGTATTCTGAGGTTGCCACCGCGATTTATGACCCTTGTGGAGCTTACTCACGTCTGGGCGTCACTCTGGCGAATTTTCAGCCAGAAGAACTGGGTGATCTGGATGGCCTGCATTTCCATGCGCTTTGCGAGCAGAACTCTGATACGCTGGAGCGGACAGTCAAGGTTGTCGACGAAAAATTCGGGCCTTGGCTCGGCCAGATGAAGTGGCTCAATTTTGGCGGCGGCCACCACATCACACGGCCTGACTATGATCTGGACACTTTAATCCGGTCGATCAGGTTTATTCAAGAAAAATATGGCATTCAGGTCTACCTGGAACCAGGCGATGCGATCGCTCTCAATACCGGTTTTCTGGTCAGCCGGGTTCTCGACATCGTCGAAAACGGCATGCCGATCGCCATCCTCGACACGTCAGCAGCCTGCCATATGCCCGATGTTCTGGAAATGCCATACCGTCCACAGATCATCGGAGCCGGGCTGCCCGGTGAAAAATCCTACACCGCCCGGCTTGGCGGACCGACCTGCCTGGCTGGCGACATCATCGGCGACTATTCTTTCGACCAGCCACTGGCTATCGGTGACCGGCTTGTTTTCTGCGACATGGCGCATTACACCATGGTCAAAAACAATACCTTCAACGGTGTCAATCTGCCGGCAATCGCCCTGGCTCGTGCGGATGGCGAGTTGGAAGTATTGCGGCGTTTCGGTTACGAAGACTATCGGAACCGGCTTTCCTGAAAGCCGGTTTTTTATTAAAAGCAGTTTTTGTGCTATCATGATAGTGTCGATAACTTCGTAATCAGAGAGCCGAAAGGGGGGCCTTCAGATGGAAGTGACATATCTCGGCAAATCGGGCATGCGTGTCAGCCGGATCTGCCTTGGCACCATGAATTTTGGTGTATTTACGGATGAAAAAGAAGCATTCCAGATCATGGACGAAGCTCTGGAAGCCGGTGTTACATTTTTTGATACAGCAAACGTCTACGGGCGAGGGGCGAACAGTGGGCGGACCGAAGAGATCATCGGCCGCTGGTTTGCCCAGGGCAATGGCCGACGGGCGAAAGTAATCCTGGCCACCAAGGTCTACGGTGATATGAATGATCCGATGGACGGCCCCAACCGGGCAGCAGGCCTGTCAGCTTATAAAATCCGGCGCCATCTGGAGGGCTCGCTGCATCGCCTGCGGACCGATCACATTGAGCTGTACCAGATGCATCACATTGATCGCAACGTCAGTTGGGACGAACTTTGGGGCGCATTTGAAAACCTCGTCAGGCAGGGCAAAGTCGATTATATCGGCTCAAGCAACTTTGCCGGCTGGGATCTGGCTGTCGCCGAGTATGAAGCACGAGCCCGGCATTTTCTCGGATTGGTCTCCGAGCAGCACAAATACAACCTGAATTCCCGCCTGCCTGAGCTTGAAGTACTGCCGGCCGCTGACGCCCTCGGTATCGGCATCGTGACCTGGAGCCCGCTCGATGGCGGACTGCTCGGCCGCAATGCCCTAAACCCGCTAAATGTTTCACGCAGTGAAGAGAATAAAGAACGAATTACCCGCCACCGTGACAAATTGCTGAAATTCGAAAAATTTGCTGCGGATATCGGTGTGCCGCAGGACATCATCGCATTGGCCTGGCTGCTCAACAATCCTGTGGTGACCGCACCGATCATCGGCCCGCGCACAGTCGAGCAACTTCATGAATCGCTCAAAGCGCTTGATGTAAAATTGGGTGAAACAGAATGCGAAGCTTTAGATGAGATTTTCCCGGGACCGGGCGGCGCAGCGCCGAAAGCTTACGCCTGGTGAAGAGCTCGCTGCCTTCATGCGAGCGTCAGCGAGCCTTCATGCGGCGCAGCCGC
>DMJC01000022.1 GCA_003451915.1 Clostridiales bacterium | reverse complement strand
ATCAGAGGGCGATCAGTGCTCCGAAATCGTCCAAGGCATTTACAGGATGCGTCAAGGGTTATATGACTTGTATGCCGCAGCCGATGGCGTCAACGTGCTTTCATTTTATCTGGATTACTATTCAACGCTTCCAGACACGAGTCGAAAAAGTGAGTACTGAAAGGAACTGATCGATGCGGAAATTTTTGAAAGCAGCGATCATCTTCAGTTTGACTCTGCTGCTGATAGCCCCTCTCGTGGCTATTTTCATGCTTTCCAAAGCCGAAATGAAGCAGTACGAACCTGCAGCCGTCCCGCCGCTACTCGTAAAATCATATGGGGAAATTTGTCCTGTCCAGCGTATGGATATCAACGAAATGATCACTGTTTCGGGCCTTTTTGTCAGCTCGAAGAAATTCTTCATGGAACTTCCCGGGATCAATATCGATGACATCCGCATGCTGATCGGTCCAGGAGACGAAATCCATGATGATCAGATCATTGGTTATACTGACAACATGAAAAAAGAAATACGGGCAACTGCTTCCGGGATCGTGCTCGAAATAGTCATCGGAAGTATTTCATATATAGCCTTAGCCAGTATCGATGAAGTTGCCCTGAACTGTTATGTTGATGACGAAACACTAAAAATCCTGAAACGAAAAGATGTACAATTGACGACACTCGCGGGAGCTGATGTTAGAGTTCTCGCTATTTCAAAAATCAGCAGTGAGAATGGTATGACGTCAGTCAATCTGGCTGGTGCCAGACGGAATGTATGGGAAAAAAGTCAATAGTTTGAAATTGTATACCGGCCGAGTGTTTGCAAACGCACTGATTATTGATTCCCATTGTCTGTTCCATATCGACAATGATGATCGTGCATGGTATGTACGAACTGTCGATTCCAATGGCAATTTCATTGATTTCGTCAGGGTTGAAGTTGGCTACAGAAGTGACGATTATGCGACAATCAGCGGAATTCCAGAAGGCACATTATGCGACAATGGTTATGGCAAAATCATGGGAGAAAACGCATGGACAAACTACTGATCGAGCTGGAAAACATAAAAAAGTCATTTAATCGGCCCGTTCTGACCAACATCAATTTGTCTGTGAAAAACGAAACATTTCTGGCCATTGTCGGCAAATCCGGATCAGGCAAGTCAACGCTGCTGAATATTATCGGATTAATTGAATGTTATGATTCAGGTTCTTATCACTTTAATGGCATCAGAATTAATAAATATCGGGATTACGCCGCGACAAGACGGAAAAATATCGGCTTTATCTTTCAATCCTATAACCTCATTCCCCAACTGACTTGTGAGGAGAATATTCGCCTGCCACAGATCTTCGACAATGTAAATGACAATGGACGTGTGAAAAGTTTAATGAATTTGCTGGATATCTCAGCTTTGGCGAATCAGCGGATTACGACTTTAAGCGGCGGCGAAAAACAGCGGGTTGCAATAGCAAGGGCTTTGGTGCTGAATCCCAGCCTGATTTTAGCCGATGAGCCAACTGGAAATCTTGATCCTATTAATCAAGACATTGTTTTTTCTGTGCTTCGCTCAGAACATCAAAACGGCCGCGCAGTCTTGATCATTACACATGACGATGACATAGCAAAGATGGCGAAATGTTGCTTAACACTTGAAGGGGGTTCTTTATTTGAGACCACATAAAGTCCGCAAGCACCGCTTTCGCTTTTTACGACACAGTCTGCTCATGATTCAAAGAAATCTACCAGTATATTGCAGACTGTCAGTAACCGTGGTCATTTCATTCTCTTTATTGTTCGCCTTTCTTCTGTATTCTGACACAAAGCTGTATAACAAATATAAAGAGATTTTTTCACAATCACCGCACATCGTGCTGTGTAATATTTACGGAAAACCTACTGCCTATCGCACATTCATCCACCAGATTAAAAAGAATGTTCCAGACGCAGACTATTATGGCACTATTACTCTCGATGGAGCATGCCAATACGAGAATGGCAGCATCAATGTCCGGGGAACCTTCCTGCCTTTTGGTAACTTGCCTGTCTATTCCTGGAATTTTATCAATTTAGAAGATAATGGCGGCCTTTTCTCTGTCCGACCAATTCAGATGCTGGGAGAAAAGCAGGACTTTAATCTTTCAGGTCATGAGGTGATTATTAATCAAAGCTGGTATGAAGCAATCATCAAGGGCGGAGCTCAGCAGCCCATAAAAATACCAGTGAAATTTGGCTGGGATGACGAAAAAAGTTCTTATTGGGAGGTGACCGTTATCGGAGTCTGCAGTGACAGTGAACAAGAAATCTTGAAAGTCGATAATGACAATTCAGTTGGTGGCTGGGTAAAAATGTATCTGTCCGAAGAACTTCTGTCGCAATCAGATGTCGGACAATTCTATTCTTCAGCTGAATATTCAGTCTGGATAAACTCAGTTTCTCCCGAAAAACCGATTGCATTTGCCCGGGCATTAGGCTTTTCGGCCTATGGCGTTTCCGAAGCACAGCAATCCGCTAACAAAGTGATTAAAATTGAGAAAACCTTTGAAGCTTTGGCTGCTGCCTTTATCTTGATTTTGTTGAGTATCAATCTCTATAGCAGTTTTTCAAATGCCCTGCACGAACGATGCTTTGAAATCGGCGTCAAGCGAGCGCTTGGAGCTGGAAAAGGCCACATTGTGCGTCAATTTCTCTACGAAAGCCTGAGCGTTCTGTTGTTCGATTCGCTCCTGTCAGTATCTCTGACCATCGATTTGTTTGTCGTCTATAAGGTTTACCAAACCTTCATTAAAAACGAAGAATGGATTATTTACCTATCGCCGTATTCATTATCAATTTTTCTGATTTGCTGTCTGTCACTCAGCACTGTTTTCAGCCTTATTTTCGCCTTTCAGTCAACACAGGTCGAAATCATCAGCAATTTGCGAGAGGAATAAGGGGGGGGGGTGAAACGGTGTCAGTTACCAAAACGGAATACTCGAATACAACTGCGTGAAACGGGCTTGGGACAGGGCTTGGCGGGAGCGAAACCGTGAAATTCCGAAACGGTAGCTGATACCGTTACGTTATCATCATCATAGTCGTTAGTTTCTTTGGCGTCAGATTATCAGGCCGGTAAAAGGTATCAGTTTTCGGTTTACATTATTACTATTTTAGTTTGCGTTTTGGTGCCTGGCACCAAAACGCAACTGATTTTTTACCTTCCCCACGCTTCGATGGCGTCGATGCAAGTTTGCAGGAATGTGTCTTCACCCACGGTGTTGATCTTAATAAAAACAGCCTGACTACCGCCTGATGTAATAGCCGTAACAAACAAATTGTCTTGCTGTCCGAGAATCGTTATATTCAAACTGACACGATTGCCGCCAAACATACTATACCGCTCGTAAACACGAACGGCCATTTTAACTTGGCCGAGATTGACGTCGCTGCCGTCTTCGTAAGTAACAGACATGCTGCTTCGAGTGATGCTATCGTGCAGATAATGCAAAAATTGTTCAAAGTTACCAGTCAAGGCCTTCTCATACTT
>DMJC01000217.1 GCA_003451915.1 Clostridiales bacterium | reverse complement strand
TGCCGATGCTCCTTTTCGTCTCAATGATCACGACTTGCAGCAGCTGCTGCAGTTTCCGGTGACGACTGTGATTGATCTGCGCAGCCCCTCCGAAAGTAATCAGGAAAATTATCGGCTCAGCGCCTGTCCTGATGTCGACTATTTCAATATACCATTGCTTGGCTTCGATATGGTGGCCAGCATTATGGCGATGAACGATTCCGATGATCCCTATATTGCTGTCCCGGATCTTTATATTCGCATGCTGGAAAAAGCCTGTGAACCGATCGGCCAGGTGATAACCCGTTTAGCCCGCGCAAAACCCGGTGTCTGCCTGTTCCACTGTACCCACGGCAAAGACCGTACCGGCATTATTGCCGCCTTGCTGCTCATGCTGGCCAATGTCCAGGACGAAGACATCATCGCCGATTATCAAGTCAGCGCGACCTATCTGAAACCTTGGTTCGATACCTTCATCCAGGGTTTACCGGCCGAGATTCTGCATTTTTTTCGAACAGAGCCGGAAAATATGGAAAAAACTCTGGCGTATTTCCATCAGAACTTCGTATCGGTCGATGGTTATCTGGAAAAATGTGGTGTTGACGTGAGCGACATCGCCAATTTGCGGCAAAAACTCTTCGATCAGGATCCTGCCTGAAAAACGGGACGGCGACGGTAAGCCAGGAACTTTTGCCTGGCTCGGCTTAAAGCATTGTCGACTTTTTTCGAACTGCAGCCCAGGCAGTCAGCGATCTGCTTGTAACTCAGTTTCTGAATGAACAGCAAAACAACCTGCTGCTCGAGCTGGCTCAGTTCTTCAATAAAAAAGGTCTGCAAATCTGTCAGATTTTCGTTGTTCAGAAGAGCTTCTTCCGGATCTGGTCCGTTTGAACCGATAAAAAGCTCGATTAATTGCAGATCATTATCATCATCTGTCTGAATCAGGCTCTGCAGCGACAGTGAATTGTTCAGCGGACGGTGCTTCTGGCGCGAGGCTTGACGAACGGCGTCCGTTATCTGGGCCATGATGCAATATGATGCAAAAGCCGCAAACGGCACCCGGTGAACTGGACGATAATCCCGTATCGCCTTGAACAAGCCAATCATGCCTTCCTGAATGACGTCTTCCGCATCGGCACCAGCCATAAACATTGACGAAGCCTTGCGCCGAACCAGATCCTTATAGCGGATCAGCAATGCTTCTATTGCCTGCTGATTCCCTTGAGCCGCCTGAGCCAGCAAGACATCATCTTCCGTCGCAGTTTTTGGAACTGCCGCCGGCATGATCAATCCTCAGCAACTGGTTCCGCTGCCGGAGCAGCCTTGGCCGGGTTGCCGGCAGTCTGTGCTGCATGGCGCTTCGCAGCTGCTTCAAATGTAATGATCCCGGCGGCCACAGCTGCGTTCAAGGAATTAACCTTGCCGAACATCGGAATTGAGATCAGAAAATCACAGTGCCGGCGCATAATCGGGCTCAGGCCTTCGCCTTCACTGCCGATCAGGATGGCTAGCGGCCCTGTCCAGTCAGCATTCCGATAATCTGTTTTACCCGCAGCATCTGTGCCGGCAATCCAAAAACCTTGATCCTTTAAAGTCTGAATCGTCTGGGTCAGATTGCCGACCCGGGCAACCGGAACATGTTCGATTGCGCCAGCTGAAGCCTTCGCAACTGCTGCATCCAATCCCACGGAACGGCGCATGGGAATAATGACGCCCTGAACACCTGCTGCGTCAGCAATCCTTAAGATCGACCCTAAATTATAGCTTTCCTGCAGCTCAGCCAAAATCAATAAAAATGGCACTTCGTTGCGGGCTTTAATATTGCTGATCAGTTCATCAAGCTCAATATATTCATGAGCAGCCACCTGTGCAATGATGCCCTGATGGCTGTGCGTCGTTGACATGGCATCCAGGACACGCTTTTCAACTTCCATGATAACAGCGCCGGCATCGCGGGCCTGTGCGATTAATCGCCCCAATGATGGATCCTGGCGCTCTTCGCGCTTGGTGACCCAGATTTTGTTAATCGCCCGCCCTGCCTTGATCGCCTCCTGGATCGGGTTACGACCTTCCAGGCGATCTGGCAAACCAGCGCCTTCGTCGAGAATCTGCGGAATCGGCAATTCTGGCACAAGTTGTGGCGTCGGCTTGACATAATCGTCAATCGCTGTGTCGGTCGGAACTGCTGGAACTGGGCTGAAATCGCGCTTTGGCTGTCTGGTACTTGCAGGACGCTGATCATTGCTGAAATTACGACGATCACCTTCAACTGGACGCGGCCGATCGCTAAAGCTCCGACGCTCGCCATTGACCGGACGCGGTCCTTTACTGAAGGTGCGGCGTTCGCCCTCGGCCGGACGCGGCCGGTCACCATAACTGCGGCGTTCGCCGTCGGCCGGACGCGGTCCTTTGTTGAAGGTGCGACGCGCGCCGTCGGCCGGACGTGGCCGGTCACCATAACTTCGCCGCTCGCCGTCGGCCGGACGTGGTCCTTTACTGAATGCGCGACGCTCGCCGTCGGCCGGACGTGGCCGGTCACCATAACTGCGGCGCTCGCCATCGGCCGGACGTGGTCCTTTACTGGTGCTACGGCGCTCGCTGCCGGCCGGCTGGCTGCTTTGACGTTTCACATAACTTGGTTTGCCGGAATCGCCTTGGTGCTCATGATACTTATCCATGATTTTCTTCCTCCAATAGGGTTGCCAGCAGATTATCCAGCCGCTGTTGATCACCCTTTAAATATAAATAACCGATTATTGCCTCAAAACCGGTAGCGGCCATATAAGCAGCCGGATCAGCATTTTTCGGCATACTGCCAGGCTGGCTGTTGCGGCCGCGGCGGTAAATGGATTGTTCTTCTTCGGTAAGCAATGGCAGCAGCCGGTTGATTGCCGCAGCCTGAGCTGATGCTTTAACATGTTGAACGGTCATCTTATGCAGCGTACCGGATTTGGCATTGCTCTGTTTACACAGGTGCAGCCTGATATGCAATTCGTAAACAGCATCACCGATATACGCAAGAACTGATATCGGAACTTCACGCAAATCACCCGGAAAGGTTTTCCCGCTCATGCTTTGCTGACCTTTGGCCCTTGCGGCGTGTCCATGACAATGAATCCCTTGGCCTGAATCTGTGCCCGCAGAGCATCGGCCAGCTGGAAATCACGCTGTTTCTTGGCTTGGGTTCTTGCCTCAACGAGTGCCATGACATCTTCCGGAATAAGATTTTCTTCTTTTACTCGCAAGCCAAGAACATCTAGCAGTTCATTCAGCAAATCAAGTGTCTGCCGAATCGATGTCAAGTCTAGTCCATTAACGGCAGCTGCCGTATTGGCGGCGCGTACCAGCTCAAAAATGGCAGCCAGGGCATCAGCTGTATTCAGGTCATCATCCATCGCCTCAATAAAAGCCTGTCGATATTTTTCACGGGCTACAGCCAGATCGTTTGCTGCGCCTGTTGCTTTTTCAGCTAGTTCAGCAGGTGCTGATGAACTGATAAATTCAAGATTCTCCAGGCAGGTCCTGATCCTTGCCCAGCCATTTTGCGCTGCTGTCAACAATTCAGCCGAAAAATTGATCGGCATGCGATAGTGGCCACCCAACATGAAAAAGCGCAAAATAATGTAGTCATAATGCTGGGTCAGATCCCGCACAGTAAAGAAATTACCAGCCGATTTGGACATTTTCTCCTGATCGACATTGATAAAGCCATTGTGCATCCAATAGCGCACGAAGGTTTTTCCATTAGCACATTCACTTTGTGCTATTTCATTCTCATGATGAGGGAAGATGAGATCCTGGCCGCCACCATGGATATCGATCGTGTCGCCCAGATATTGTTTGACCATAGCTGAGCATTCGATATGCCAGCCAGGCCGGCCATCACCCCAGGGACTTGGCCAAAAGGGCTCATTTTCTTTCTTCTTTTTCCAGAGTGCGAAGTCTAAAGTATTTTGTTTGCGTCCTTCTTGATTTAGGCGATCGCTGGCGTCAAACTCAAGTTCCTCAAGATTATGATGCGACAGTTTGCCATAATCCGGCATTTTCGCAACACTGAAATAAACACCATCCTCGGCCTCGTAGGCAAATCCTTTATCCATTAAAGTCTGGATCAGCTCGATGATCATGGCCATGCTGTCAGTCGCCCGTGGATGAAAAGTGGCCCGGCGAATATTAAGACGGTCGGCATCGTAAAAATATTCTTTAATAAAACGATCCGCCAGTTCCTTGATGGTAATTCCATCAGCGTTGGCCCGTTTGATCATCTTGTCATCGATATCTGTGAAATTCTGGACATAAGTCACCTGGTAGCCACGGAATTCGAGATAGCGGCGCAAAGTATCATAAGTGACGAAAGGCCGCGCATTACCTAAATGGAAGAAATTATAGACTGTCGGTCCGCATACATAAATTTTGACATGTCCTGGTTCAATAGGCTGAAACTCTTCTTTTTCCCGGCTTTTTGTGTTAAATATCCTCATTGGTGCCCTGTCCTCCAGTTGTATTGGCTTGTTGTGTTTCATTGATCACTGCTTCTGGCTGTTCATTGCAGATCTTTTTCAATTCACCGGGTTCGGCAGTCTGCAGGCCAAACTTCTTCTCAAGAGCATTAACGCGGTGCAGAAGCATGCAGATTTCCTGTTCAATCGGGTCAGGTGCATTACCGTGGTCTAGTTCAAAGCTATGCCTGACGGCCTCGCCAAGCACACGTGTCACTTTTCCGGGGACCCCTACGACTGTAGCCCCTGCCGGCACTTCATTCAAAACCACTGCGTTCGCGCCGATCATGGCATTGTCACCGATTTTAAACGGTCCGAGAATTTTTGCGCCCGTACCAATCAGAACATTGTTGCCGACAGTCGGATGGCGCTTGCCCTTCTCCTTGCCAGTTCCGCCAAGTGTCACACCATGATAGATTGTGCAATAATCGCCTATTTCTGCGGTTTCACCGATAACGACGCCGGAGCCGTGATCAATAAACAATCCTTTGCCGATCTTAGCGCCAGGGTGTATTTCGATCAAAGTGAAGAATCTCCCAATCTGTGAAATCGCTCGCGCCAGAAAAAATAAATGATGCCGGTAGCAACAATGTGCTATGCGATGACTGATCAGAACATGGAAACCCGGGTAGAGCAAAACAACCTGCCAAACCCCCTTGGCTGCTGGATCACGCATTGCGATCGACTTGGCGTCGGCATACAGACTCATGATGACTGTTTTTTCCTTTCACGCGAAACTTTTATCAGAATATTATAACAGAAAACCCGAAATGCCGCCTCCCCCCTTTTTGACACCCAGCATATATGCCAGGTGGGTGTCCTGCAGTGGTCTTGAGTCTACCCCTGTCAGACATTCGTCTGGGGGTCTGGCTGTATCCCACTTTGACGCGGACTCCCGTTTATGTCATGTCGGTTCAAAAACAGAGGGCAACGAGCATTCCAGGCACCTTTAGTATAACTTGTTTTTGGGTTTTCCTCAAGTCAGAACGCAAGTATAGGGGTTTGTTCCAGATTTTCAGTAACCGCAGATACGATTCTGTGCTGCTTTGGCTGGATGTGCCGATGAAACAACCAGACCAAGTACAGGCAGACCTGATGCCTGCAAAGGATGAGCTGCTTCAGCCAACGTAACGCCGGTTGTCAGAACATCATCGATCAGCAAGACCGGCTCTGAGGATTTTCGTCTATTTAATACAATCTGCTGCGCTGTAAAATCCTGGTCAAGCTGAAAAGCATCGGCCATGTTGATTTTTCGACTCATAGGGTCAGATAAACCACTTTGTCTGGCGGTCATTTTCGTTCGGACCAGACACTGAGACCAGTCTGGCCTGCCGAGTTCACTGGCCACCCGCTCAGCCAGTAATCCGGCTTGATTGTAACCTCTTTCCCGCAGACGGCTTCTGTGTAAGGGAACTGCAATGACAGCCTGACAGTCGAGGCCGGTTTTACGCCAGCACTGGAGGAGAATTGCTGCAAAAGCATCAGCAATTTCTGGTGCATCAGCAAATTTCATGCGTAAAACAGCTGGGCGGACAGGGTCCTGATACCAGGTTGCGCAATAGACTTTTGTTGCTGTCATGATGTCCGCGTCAGGTTCGACTTGCCATGCAAGCTCCATCTCCTGCTGTTTGCGAAAAGGTATTTTCGCCAGACAGTTTCGGCATATTCCGGGAAAGTCTGGTTCTTGTCTGCACACCTGGCCACAAAACACACACTGATGCGGGAAGATTGCGTTCAGACTTTCCCGGGCCAGTGTAAACAAACCATCGCTTCTCAGATAATTGAAGATCTTATTCACAGGCTCAGATTCGGTTCCGAAGCTCCAGCAACCAGTCCTTCAGCAATGTGAATCGCCGATAGGTCTGATTGTTTGCCAGCATTGCCGCAATGACCCGTTTCGTTGAAACAAGAAAAAGCTTGTTTCTGGCTCGAGTCACAGCTGTATAG
>DMJC01000152.1 GCA_003451915.1 Clostridiales bacterium | reverse complement strand
GAGCTAATGCCTATGTAAATTCCAGCCTGGCTTATGAATTTAGTGTCATCGCACCGCTGGCAGCCCGTCAGATCGAAGAATCGCTGCTTTGCTATGAAACAGGACAACTGCCCGGTTCAATTTATATTAAAGGTGACCGAAGTTATGCTGATTTGCCGTCAGCTGTCCAGGAAGCACGTGATTTGCTGCAGGCTTGTGAGCATATCCCGTCAGCCGACCGTTCTGTTGTGCCGGCCAGTTCGATTTTAAATGAATTTATCCATTAAAGATTACTAGGGTCTGCTGAGAATGAAACGCTCAACAACCTCAGCTACTCCATGATTATCGTTGGTTGCTGTGACAAAATCGGCGACTGCTTTGATATCGGCAGCAGCGTTGCCCATGGCGATACCCAGGCCGGCGTAACGAATCATATCTACATCGTTACCCGAGTCACCCATGCAAATAACCTCGGTTCGATTGACACACAGAAGTCTGGCAAGTTCGCGAACGGCCTGGCCTTTCGTTGCTTTGGGATGATGGAATTCAAGAAGATCAGGTGCCGAACTGACAATGGAGAATCTTCTTGCGATAGAATGCGGAATTTTGCCTGCAGCAAACTTAAGTTTATCCGGCTCGCCGGTGATCATGATTTTCATCAGCGGCAGGTTGCTATCCAGACTGGCCAGCTCTGCCTGAATAGCCTGGACACCATTGATGTCCTTTTCCCAGATGACAAAAGAATGCAAGACCGGTGACAGACAGGCGTTTTCCTGGTAGCCATAATGATTAAGCCCAAATTGATCCGCAAAAGCTGCAATTTCAAGATAATCACCTGCTGTAACGGAATGGCTGGCAACTGTTTCGCCGGTCTGGACATTGCGGGTCAGAGCGCCGCTGAATGCAATCTGGTATTCATCAGGCGGATCAGCCATCATTGCGCGCACCCTGGCAATGCCGGCCGGTGGTCGTCCCGTAGCCAGAACAACGTGTACACCACGATCGCGGGCTGCATCGAGTGCCTGGATATTTTCTGCAGAAATCCGGCCATTGCTGCCCAGCAGCGTACCATCTATGTCAATAGCGATCAACTTATACATGGCGCCAAGTTTAAACGATCAATTTATACAAGTCAATATATCTGAATATTGACATCAAGTATTGTCAATGGCATTATTGCGTTAGTGTGTTAGCGGGATAAAGCGCTAGCACAAAATTTTATGGATAAACAACAAGGAGAGCACCATGAAAAGAATTTTAGCACTGATCCTGTCAATCCTGCTTGTATTTGGACTGGCTGCCTGCAGTTCAGGCCAGAACAACGGCAACAACGAGTCATTTACCTTGAAAGTCGGTTTTGATGCCGAATATCCGCCGTTCGGGTTTATTAATGACCAGGGTAAAAATGACGGTTTTGACCTCGCACTGGCGACTGAAGTCTGCAAGCGCCTGGACTGGAAATTTGAAGCAGTCCCGATCGCCTGGGATGCAAAAGATGCTGAACTGGACAGTGGCAACATTAACTGCATCTGGAATGGCTTTACGATCAATGGCCGTGAAGATGACTACACCTGGACAGTCGGATATTATGACAACAGTGTTGTTATGGTTGTACGCGCTGACAGTGGCATCAGCTCGCTGGCTGGTCTGGCCGGTAAAACCGTCATGACTCAGGCTGCGTCTTCAGCCCTGAATGCATTAGAAAAAAGCCGTGCCGACCTTACAGCGACGTTTGCTGATCTGAAAGAAACCGCAGATTTCAATTCCGCCTTCATGGAACTGGAGTCAGGTGCGGTTGATGCTGTGGCCGTCGATGTCGGCGTGGCCAACTATTTCCTGGCAACCCAGTCAGGCAGCTATGTCATTCTCGATGAAGCCATTTCTTCAGAACAATATGGTGTCGGCTTCAAAAAGGGTGATGCAAAGACGATGTATACTGTTCAGGGTGTTCTGCTCGAAATGGCAGCTGACGGCACCATGATGACCATAGCCAAACAATATGAAGACAAGGGGCTTGTCCTGGGCAGCCTGGTCCTTCCCGCCCTTTTTGACTGATTTACATTTGCCGGAGATGCAGTTATGACACTGGAGACCATGATCATCGAACTGGCTGGCGGACTGCTGCGGTCAATCGCCATCTTTGCGCTGACCCTGCTCGGCTCGCTGCCACTCGGCCTTCTGGTCTCCTTTGGCCGCTTGTCCCGCATCAAACCCCTGCAGCTGATCATCAAATTCTACATTTCAATCATGCGCGGCACCCCGCTGATGCTGCAGCTGATGGTTGTCTATTTCGGCCCATATTACCTGTTTGGCCTGTCAATCAGCCAAAACTACCGGTTTATTGCTGTCATCATCGGCTTTGTCCTCAATTATGCAGCCTATTTCGCAGAAATTTACCGCTCAGGCATCGAATCAATGCCGATCGGTCAATATGAAGCTGCTGCCGTGCTTGGCTATTCACGCGGCCAGACCTTTTTCAAAATCATATTGCCGCAGGTCATTAAAAGGATTCTTCCTTCCGTGACCAACGAGGTGATAACCCTGGTCAAAGACACATCTTTGGCTTTTGCCATTTCCTACACCGAAATGTTCACGCTGGCCAAGAAGATTGCCTCCTCGCAGACAACCCTGATGCCGTTTGTGGTTGCCGGCATTTTTTATTACATTTTCAATTTCGCGATGGCCTGGATCATGGATCGCTGCGAAAAAAGCCTGAGCTATTTCAGATGAGGAATACACCGAAATGAACGTATTAGAACTGAATGATATCCGAAAAAGCTTCGGCGGACTGCAAGTTCTTAAAGGGATCACAGTAACCGTTGCCAAGGGTGAAGCAGTCGCCATCATCGGTCCGTCGGGCTCAGGCAAATCGACCCTGCTGCGCTGTGCCACATTTTTAGAGACCATCGATGCAGGCCAGATCAATTACATGGGTGAAACAGCCGCCCTGACATGCCCGGATGGCCATGTCAGCTACGGCACACACGAAGAGATGAAACACATACGTGGGTATTTCGGGCTTGTCTTTCAGAACTTCAATCTATTTCCGCACTTTTCAGTCATCAAAAATGTGACTGATGCGATGATTTCTGTCCAGAAACGCTCCCGCGATGAAGCTTATGCTGAAGCTGAAGCGCTTTTGCGTAAAATGGGCCTGGCCGACAAAGCAGACAGTTATCCATATCAGTTGTCCGGCGGTCAGCAGCAGCGAGTGTCGATTGTCCGCGCCCTGGCCCTGAAACCTGAAGTACTCTTTTTTGATGAACCAACCTCCTCCCTTGATCCCGAACTGACCGGCGAGGTGCTCAAAGTCATCCGCAGCCTGACCGAAGAACATATGACCATGGTTATCGTCACCCATGAAATGGCCTTCGCCCGCCAGGTTGCCGACCGTGTTTATTTTATGGACGAAGGAGCGGTTGTCGAACAAGGCCGGCCGGAAGATGTTTTCGGCAATCCGCAAGAAGATCGGACGAAAAAGTTTCTGGAGAGGTATACGAGTGAAGAATGAAGAATGAAGAATGAAGGATGAAGAATGAAATGGCTTCACCTTTCATCCTTCATTCTTCATCCTTCATCTTTCATCCTTCATCTTTCATCCTTCATCTTTCATCCTTCATCTTTCATCCTTCATCTTTCATCCTTCACTTTTCACCTAATAAAAAGTATTTTACTTTCCAAGACTTCGGTGATATACTAAATTGCCTGAAAACCCTCAGGGGGTCTTTTTTTGTGGCCAAGGCCGATGTTAAAACGGTCAAAGCCCTTGAAATGACGGCATATTTTTGATGAGAGGAGGTGTATTGATGCCTACGTTCAACCAATTGGTAAAAGCGGGAAGAGTTTCCAAGAGCTACAAATCTTCTTCACCGGCTTTGCAGAGTGCCATGAACACGCTGAAGAAGCACGAGACTGATCAGTCCTCGCCGCAGAAGCGCGGAACTTGCACCGTGGTCAAGACCACAACGCCGAAGAAGCCGAACTCCGCTCTGCGGAAAGTTGCCAGGGTTCGCCTGACTAATCAGATCGAGGTCACAGCTTACATCCCGGGCATCGGTCATAACCTGCAGGAACACTCTGTTGTTCTGATCAGGGGCGGCCGTGTCAAGGATCTGCCTGGCGTCCGGTACCATATTATCCGGGGTACCCTGGACACAGCCGGCGTCGCCAACCGTCTGCAGGGACGCTCAAAGTATGGCGCCAAGAGGCCCAAGGCGGCGAAAGTCAAGAAGAAGTAAGCTGCCAGGTTGGACAATAGTGTGATCAGTACACTGTCATTGATAGCTCTTACGGGCGATGATGGCATGAGCTGCACAAACACGGTCCAAAACGTGAGTACCTGTGGTATCGGGCAACCTATGCCCGCATTATCATGAGAGGAGGGAAGACAAGTGCCAAGAAAAGGCCATGTCCCGACAAGAGAAGTGCTTCCTGATCCGGTCTATCATGATGTCCGCGTGACCAAACTGGTCAACAACATCATGCAGGACGGCAAGAAAGGTGTAGCACAGCAAATTTGTTACGGTGCCTTTGACATTGTCAAAGAGCGCACCAGTCAGGATCCTCTGGAAGTCTTCAACAAGGCTCTGGAAAATGTCATGCCGATGCTGGAAGTCAAAGCCAGACGTGTCGGTGGTGCCAACTACCAGGTTCCGATTGAAGTACGTCCGGAGCGCCGCCTGACGCTGGGTCTCCGCTGGCTGGTCGCCAATGCCCGCAAACGCAGCGAGCGTACTATGCGCGAACGGCTTGCCAACGAGATCTATGATGCTTTCAACAATACTGGCGGTGCCTTCAAGAAAAAAGAAGACATGCACCGTATGGCCGACGCCAACCGTGCGTTCGCCCATTACAGATGGTAAACCTGAGGGAGGAGCTATTACCCGATGCCCAGAGAATTCTCGCTTGAAAACACGCGGAATATCGGCATTATGGCCCATATCGACGCCGGCAAGACCACGACGACCGAGCG
>DMJC01000213.1 GCA_003451915.1 Clostridiales bacterium | reverse complement strand
GAATATACCATCATCAGCAACTCTTTCAAGAGTAACTGAGACAACCTGGCCAATTCTTCGACGATTAGCTTCTTCAGTGATGCGCTTCTGAAGCTTCATGACCTGCTGCATTCGTTTCTTACTGACAGCTTTTGCTATGCGCGGCTTTAATTTAGCAGCTTCTGTCCCTTCCTCTGGAGAAAAAATAAAGCAGCCGAGGCGTTCAAAGCGTATTTCTGAAAGAAAGCCAACAAGGTCAGAAAAATCTTCATCAGATTCGCCTGGAAAGCCGACCATGACGGTTGAACGGAGTATGATATCGGGCATTGCATACCGCAGTCTGGCTATCGTTTCCCGCAGGCTTTCCTGATTATCTCGCCTGTTCATAGCTAATAAAATACGGTCAGAGGAATGCTGGATCGGCAGGTCCAGATAATGGGCGATTTTGGGTTCCGAGGCCATTAAGCCTATCAGCTCATCGGTCAGACCGTCAGCATAGACATAGAGAATCCTGATTAATCGGACTGAATCGATTTGGCACAGGGCTCGCAATAGTTCTGGCAGTTTTCGCTCGCCATAGAGGTCAACACCATATCGGGTTGTATCCTGGGCAATCAGGATCAGCTCATCACGGCCTGCTTGACTCAGTCGTTCAGCTTCGTCAATGATATCTTGCAGCGGACGTGACTGAAAAGAACCGCGAATTCCGGGAATTGCGCAATACGAGCAACAGTTTGAGCAGCCTTCCGCAACTTTAATGTATGCATATGATCCCGGGTTCGATGGTTCACGCTCAACTTTCAGATGACTTAGACTGCCTGGCAGACCTGGTAATTGGTTACTGAACAAGGATGTTTCTGAACCTGATTCATTACGATATAAGTCAATAATAGCTGATACAATCTGATCATATTCACCGGTCCCAAGCACACGATCCACTTCAGGCAGACTCTTGTAAATATCAGCAGCATAGCGCTGGGCAAGACAGCCTGTTACAATAAGAAATCTGGCTGAACCTTTCGGCTGTTTATATTCAGCCAATTCAAGAATTGCATCAATTGCTTCCTTTTTTGCACTTTCGATAAAGCCACAGGTATTCACGATCAATACATCGGCTATATCGGGGGTATTGACGATCGTTGCGCCAGCGGATCTGATCAGGCTGCTCATGCATTCGGAGTCAACAAGATTTTTTGCACAGCCTAAAGACAAAAGATAAAGACGGTAATTAATAAGCTTATGATCAGCTTGGTTCGCCGGACAGTCAGGTAATGAAGACAATAACAAATTAATGACTCACTTTCATCGGATAATCATTATTAATCGCTAGTGAATTATTATAGATTAATCCAGAAAATAAACAAGGTCATAAATCATTCGAAGCCGTCTGTCATAAGACCCGCCTGTCGTAACGTGTCAACTATAATTGATTCTGAGAATCCGCGAGTCGATAGAAAACGAGCGGCCTTGCCTGACAGTTGAGCACACTTTCGTTTGAAATCCAAGGCGTCCAGCTGATCCTGTTGTGCTTTTAATTCATTAAACAGATGACCGAAACGTTGATGAAAAACGCTCGCAGCTGATTGCTGATCTAGTTCAAACGGATGTTCACTGGCCAGGACATCTTCAATGACCACTGAATCAATACCCATATTAGCTAAACGACTGGCAAGAGCCAATCTCGATTCTTGCTGACGGTCTCGTCTTTGCTGGATTATCTTCCTGGCCAGCCGTTCATCATCAATCGTCCGGTCTTCTTTAAGCGAGTCGATAACCTTTGGAATAACCTCGGGATCGAAACCTTGTCTTTTCAGGTATTCGCTCACGCGTCCGCTGGATTTTCGCGTAAGGCCCGCCCAGCTGATCACCGCGGAGCGGCCGGCCTGAACATTCCGGTCGATCTCTTTTTGGTTTGCAGTGAGCTCAGGGATCAAGTCCAAGGATATCGTTTTCATTGTCATCATCCTGTAAAATTTCACTTGTTGATGGAATCTGGCTGAAGTTTGCACGGACTCTCTTTTCGATTTCGTCACGGATTGCAGGATTATTTTTCAAAAACAGCCGGGCATTATCACGGCCCTGGCCGATACGCTGGCTGTTATAAGCGAACCAGGCGCCACTTTTTTCAACAATATCCATGTTGACAGCCATATCGAGTATACAGCCTTCCTTGGAAATGCCCTCTCCGTAAATAATATCAAATTCAGCTTCTTTGAACGGCGGTGCCACTTTATTTTTAACAACCTTGACCTTGGTTCTGGAGCCGACGATATCAGTACCATTACGCAGCGTTTCAATTTTACGGACATCAAGTCGGACCGAAGCATAAAATTTTAAAGCACGGCCGCCTGGTGTTGTTTCCGGATTGCCGAACATAATACCGACTTTTTCGCGCAATTGATTGATAAAAATAGCAACAGTACTGGATTTGCTGATGACACCGGCCAGCTTACGTAAAGCCTGCGACATCAGCCTGGCCTGCAGGCCGACATGCGCATCGCCCATCTCACCGTCGATCTCAGCCTTGGGAACCAGTGCGGCTACTGAGTCAACAACAATGACATCAATCGCTCCGCTGCGGACAAGTGCTTCGGTTATTTCCAATGCCTGTTCACCAGTGTCCGGTTGCGACACGATCAGATTATCAATATCAACACCCAGTTTAGCGGCATAAGACGGATCAAGAGCATGTTCAGCATCGATAAATGCCGCTGTTCCGCCGCTTTGCTGGGCCTCTGCGGCAATATGAAGGGCAACAGTTGTCTTACCGGATGATTCTGGTCCAAAGATCTCCACAACACGTCCGCGCGGCACACCGCCGACACCCAGTGCTACATCGAGAGACAGAGCGCCGGTCGGTATCGTCTCAACCTGCATATGGCTCTTCTCACCCAGTTTCATCACTGCGCCTTTGCCAAACTGCTTCTCGATCTGCCCAAGGGCTGCTTCAAGAGCACGAGCCCTGTCTGAAGAAAATTTCTGATTGATTTCCTGGCTGGATTTGCCTGCTGCTTTGTCCCCTCGTGCCATGGTTTACCTCCATAATAGAACAATCGTTCTGTTCTTCAATCATTATAGAATTTAACATCAGCCAAGTCAACTCATAATCGTTCGACAAATTTCGACAAAATCCACCAAACCTGATGTCTTAACTCTTTTTGCGAATCTTGTTGAGGATATTCTGCAGTTTCAAAACAACTTGCTGTGCTTCGGGTAACCCCAAGGCAATGGCAGCCAGCCCGTAGACCGCGAAGCCAAGCAATGCCCTCAGGCCTAGCCAGGCTAATTGCGCTATTTTGCCGGCCGGATCAATGGGTAAAGCATTAAGCGCCAGCAACGGCAGCAGCAGCGCCGCTGCACACAAAACAAGGCGAACGGCAAATGGCCACAAACGACGTGGGGCGGCTGCCGGCAATGACTTGCAGTAGAGTGTGTAAAGCAAGATGACGCTGACCGTGCTGGTGATCGCATAGGCCAATGAAAGATTACTGACAGAACCAGGGTTGACCTGATCGAGCAGCAAACAGAGCCCGTAATTGAGTATCAAGGTCAACAGCCCGTTAAACAAAGCAATCCGCGTCATTTTCCGGGCATAAAAAGCCTGGTTGACAATAAAGACAATCGTCTGGGCGACCATCGCCAGACAATACCAGCCAAGTATCGCTGCGGCCTGTAAAACATCCTTTTCCGTATAACCTTTGCCCCATTGGAAAATTGCACGGATTACATCGTTGCTTG
>DMJC01000258.1 GCA_003451915.1 Clostridiales bacterium | reverse complement strand
TCTTTCATCCTTCATCCTTCATCTTTCATCCTTCATCCTTCATCCTTCGCTACTCTATACATTATCGGCCAGAATCATTAAAATAGGAGACATGGAATTGCATAGAAAGAAGGTAAGAGCGATGATCAAACCGGCAGCGAGCCTGTTGAAAATGGATAAACTGAAAAATTTCCTGATCGATATGGATGGCGTTCTGGTCAGCGGAAACACTTTGATACCCGGCGCTGAGCGGTTCATTCAGCGGCTGCGGCAGCGCGGCGCGAAATTTTTATTGCTGACGAATAATCCCAGGCATACACCGCGTGATCTGGCGTTTAAGCTGCAGAACATTGGATTGGACATCGACAGTACCAATATCTTTAATTCAGCGATGGCAACTGCCCATTTTCTGCAAGCCCAGCGCCCGGGCGGCACAGCTTTTGTCATTGGTGAAAGCGGCCTGACCTCCGCGTTGCATGATGCTGGTTACATTATTACAGAGCATCATCCGGATTATGTTGTTTTAGGTGAAACTCTGAATTACAGTTTTGACCAGTTAAGCAAAGCTGTTCAGCTGATTCTGGCTGGGTCGCGCTTTATTGCCACCAACCCAGATGCGACCGGACCGACCGAAAGCGGTATAGTGCCGGCATGCGGGGCGATGGCTGCCTTGATTGAGAAAGCGACGGGTACTGCTCCGTTTTTCATCGGTAAACCCAATCCGCTGATGATGCGTTCAGCGATGAATTATTTGGGGGTACATTCGGAAGACACCTTCATGGTCGGCGACCGCATGGATACGGATATGATAGCTGGAGTACAAAGCGGATTAGGGACGATTTTAGTCCTTTCCGGGGTAACAAAGTTAGAGAATGTGAACAGGTTCCCTTATCGGCCGAATTATATTGTCAATTCTGTAGCAGATATTGAACCTTAAGACTTAATTTTGCAACGTAGCCTCCGGCTGCCTTTTACCTTTCACCTTTCACCTTTAACTGTTTGGCGCGAGTCACGCTCTTTTCACCGAAACGGTTTCGGATCAGATCCATGGCCTGATCGACGCGAACCTGGCGATCGACGGTCTGGGTGGCTTCGGGCTGATCAAATAACGAAAGCTGGCGATCAGCCGCTTCGTTTTCAAAACCAGACAGGCTGATACCGATCAGCCGTACGGGCTTATCCGGATACCAGTTTTGTTCGAGCAGCCTGGAGCCAGCCTGATAAATTTCTGATGTGGCATAGGTTGCCACAACGGTCATCTGCCGGGTGATTACCGAAAAATCACTGTATTTGAGGACGATATGGACCGTTCGGCCCATCTTGTCATGTTTGCGTGCTGAGCGGCCCACATCATCCGCGAGTTCAAGCAGAACTTTACGGGCTTCTTCGAGGTTGGTCAGATCTTTTACCAATGTTGTCGAGCGGCCGATTGATTTGACCGAATCCTCGGCGTGTGGAATAACTGGCTCGGGATCGATTCCACGCGCATGGCGTGATATTTCACGGCCGAATTTGCCTAGAAGATCGACCAGAACATCTTCTTTGACCCGAGCCAGATCACCGATGGTTCGCAGGCCGAGACTGGCGAGGCGCGCTGCTGTCTTCTGGCCGACACCATACATGGCGCCAGCTGGCAGCGGCCAGAGTTTTTCCGCAAGGTCGGCTGGCCAGAGTTCAGTGATGCCGTGCGGTTTGTGCATCTCCGAGGCCATTTTGGCCAGGAATTTGTTGCTGGAAATGCCAATTGAACACCATAAGCTGAGTTCGTCATTGATCGCCTTCATGATCATCCGCGCTGTTTCCAGAGGCGTGCCGAACAGCGTCTGGCAGCCAGTCATGTCCAGCCAGGCTTCATCGATGCTGTTCTGCTCAAGAACCGGTGCATAGCGGGCAAGCAAGGCCATGACTTCCGCTGATTTTTGTTCATAGAAAGCATGGTCAGGAGGTACGAGCGACAGATTCGGGCAGAGTCTCTGGGCCTGATGCACCAGCATGGTTGTCCGCACACCAAATGCGCGGGCTTCATAGCTGGCCGCGAGAATGATGCCGGTGCGCCGGCTGGGATCACCAGCAACAGCGGCCGGCTTGTTGCGCAAGGCAGGATGACGGGTCATCTCACAGGAGATGAAAAAAGCATTCATGTCGACCAGAAAAATGATCCTATCCATTGCGCATGATTGCCCGGGCAAATCCAGGATCAGGGGAGTGACTCGGCGAACTGAATCTTCAGGCCGTCAGGGTCCTGGACATAAATAAAGCGGATATTTGGTCCCGGCTGAAAGGGTCCCGAATGAATGGCGATAGCTCTGTCCTTAAGCATTTTCATTGTAGCGTCGAGTGACTCGACGGCGAAACCGAGAGACAAGTCAGGTGACATCCCAGCCAGCGATTCGCGTGTGTTGGCAATCAGCTCGACCTGTGTTTCGCCGTCACCAAGAAAGGCGATTTCATTACCTGGCCCGGCTTGAAAACGGCGAGCCAGTGGTAAACCGACGATATTCTGGTAAAATTGCAGCGACTGATCGAGATTTTTGACGTGTAGAGTGACCCATTTGAATTTCATGTTCAAGACCTCCCGCAGATTGATATGTGTCTTTATTATACTCGAAAATCTGGACTTTCGGGCATTAACACTAATTTAACAATTTTTTCAAAATTACTTCATTGAAAAACGATATCTGCTTAGTATAATTATAACTAGGAAAGTCAAACAAAGTCAAAAAAGGAGTGATCAATATGTTTGAACTTGTACCTTTTAATCGACGGAGAAACCAGATGCAGAACAGTGATCGCGATGTTTATGATCTTGACCGCGTTTTCGAGAACTTTTTCAACGATTCGGTCTTCCCATCGTTCTTTTCTCACAGCGGCATGATGAAGGTCGACATTCGTGATGAAGGCGACAAATACGTCCTGGAAAGCGAACTTCCCGGTGTCAGTAAAGAAAATATCAACATTGACATCGAAGACGGACACTTGTCTATCTCGGTCAGCCAACAAGAACAAAATGAGGAAAAGCGCGAGAACTATATTCGCCGTGAGCGGCGATGCAGTTCAATGCAACGGAGCTTCGCTCTGGATAACGTTGCAGCGGACAAGATCACGGCCAAACTGGAAAATGGTCTGCTGACCTTGAATCTGCCCAAGCTGGAACCGAACAAACCAGCTGGACGTAAAGTCGACATCGAGTGATGACAAAAAAGAGCGGCCGGGGTAACCTGGCCGCTCGATCAGTTTAAACCGATTTCACCAGCCAGGCTCTGTGCGAATAATTCACGGACACGGTTTAAATCATCGGTCTGTCCCAAGACCCACATCGTTTTGGTCACGGCCGCTTCGGTGGTCATGTCGAAGCCTTGGATAACCCCTTTTTCCAAGGCTTTTTTGCCGGTCTGATAGACAGAAAGATCACTGCGCTCGTAAAGGCACTGACTGCAGATAACAACCGAGATGCCCTGATCGACGATTTGCTGCAGATGGCCGATCAGATCACGATGGATGAAATGTAAGCCACCCAGACCGAAGGCTTCGATGACCAGGCCGCGATAGTTCATTTGCATCAGCATGTCAAAAACAGTCGGGTTGAAACCGGGCGTCAGCTTAATCAGAAAGACATCGGTCGACAGCTGATCGCGCAAGATATACGGCTCATTGGATGTGGGGAGAACCTGCCGGTTAATCACCAGGCCATTGGAATCGATGACAGCAACGTCAGGTGCGTTGACGCTTTCAAAAGCCTGGAAACCCGTCGTCCGCACCTT
>DMJC01000133.1 GCA_003451915.1 Clostridiales bacterium | reverse complement strand
GTTCAGCATGTCTTTGACTGTAAGGGAGGACCGTTCAAAGAGCTTATTGGAGATTTCATCGTCAAGCAGCAGATGAGCCTGAATCTTTTTTTGCCGCAACATGGAATAGATCATCTGTAAAAAATCCTGATGAAACTGCTGCAAGGTGTGTTTGTCGATGGAACCGCTGCTGACCAGTTCCCCTAAATAGCCGGATACTTCGTCAATTAAGCGGCCATAGGCTTTTTCTGCAATCATATCGGACCAGATATTGAGGTCAAATCCTTTGACCTGAGCTGGCTTTTCGATCTGCTCCCCGAGGAAGCCCACATTACTGCTCAGCGCGACATCGTTTTCAGCCAACGTTTTTATTTGGCAGACGGTCAAGGCTAAGGAATCAGCTTTGACCACATTGCCGACATAAAAATAGAGGTCATAACCGGTTTGTCGCCTGAGGTCATAACAATATTTCAGCAGCGCCGGCAAAATATTCTGAGGCTTACCATCTTCTGCATGCAGGGCGGATATGACAAACAGAAGACTGTCTTGACTTCTCTGGATAACGTGAAGCTGCCGCTCAGGATGTTTTTCCATTGAAAATACCGAACGAAGATTTTCGAGCAGTGCCTTTTCAATAGAATCACTTGCCTGATCTTTTTCAGGACGGATATAATAAACTAAAAGCGGCAGCACATCGATGTCATCCGTAAAGATGATACCACGCTCAACGGATGCCTGCTGTATTATCTCGGCTGAAGCGGAAATCACACCCGAGGCAATATCCGCCCAGAATTGTTCGAGTAACAGTGGCTGATTCTTTTGCCATAGTTCTCCGTATTGGCTGGACTGGGTCAGTTCACGATCTTTTTCGAGCTTGGCGATGGCCCGGAGGATGATCGCCTCGAGATCGCTGTAGGGGATAGCTTTCAGCATGTAATCAAGGCTACCCAATTGCAGGGCTTTGCGGGCATAATCAAAATCAGCATGACAGGTCAGGATGATGGTTTCGACAGCCAGCCGATTGTCGCGGACCCAGGCCAGCAGCTCGAGTCCGTTGCCCTGTGGCATTTCAATATCACAGAGCATGATGTCGATTGCCTGGTTTTTGAGGATTTCTTTGGCCTGCCTGATGTTCGAAGCCGTGAAAACCTGTGCAACACCGATTTTCTCCCAGTCAACGCCGGCTTCTATACCACGGATCGCCAAAGCTTCATCATCGACGATCAGAACTTGATAATTCATGTTCATGACATCTCCTTGTCCGATGGCACCGGCAGTCGATCATCCTGCCAGGGGATCAGCATTTCAGCCAGGACACCCTTGGGTTCGATATTATTGATCCTCAGCTGAGCTTTGCCTTCATAGGCGATCTGCAAGCGCCTAAAAACATTCCAGATGCCGATATGCTCGCCCTGCTCGTCAATAATCCGCTGGCCGGACTGCAATTTGCTCAGGATATCCTCCCGGATCCACTGACCGCTGTTGTAGATGGCAATTTTCACGCCTGCTTGGCCATCATCCAGCAGGCAAGGTTCGACTTTGACGGACAGTTCAATAATTTCATCCATGGTCAGTGCATATTTCATCGTGTTTTCGATGAAGGTCTGAACAGATAATGGCGGAACCAGAATATCCAGCAAATCATCCGGTGCTTCGATCGAATAGGCAAAGCCATTGACGAAGCGCAGCTCCATGATCCTGATATAATTGCGGATATGGCTGATCTCTTCGGACAGTCTGACCAGGGACATCTTTTTACGGGAGATATAGCTGAAATACCTGAACAGGCAAAGAGACATTTCTTTGACCAGGTCATAATCTTTGACTTGGGCCAGGCTGTAGATAATATGCAGTGAATTCATGAAAAAATGGGGGCTGATCTGCAGACGCAGGTTTTCCGCCTCTTCTTTTTGCTTGCTGATCTGTTCCTCATATACATTGATTTTCAGGAGATGGATCTGATCCATCATGCTGTTGAACGAGTTGTTGATCGTTTTGAATTCAAGCGATTTGGCCGGATAGCTGATCCTTTCGTCCAGCTGCCCTTCTTTGATCCGATTCATAACGTTGAGAATCGCCCTTAATGGCGAGAACAGTGATTTTCTGAGAAATATCACATAGAGGGGGATCAGGGTGATAAAGATCAAAGAAATGATCAGAGCCAGCTGATTGAAATAGCCGAGGTTTTCCAGAATGGATTTGTCTGGGATCAAGATGGCCAGGCTGAAATTTTCATACGCCGAGGGCTGTGTGATCACCAGGTATTTGACCGGATGGCCGGCCAGATAGTAATCGGCGTAATTATCCTGCAAGGTGATCTGCTTTTCGGTGATGAAAGACTGATTGTTCATGGGCATCCCGTCAGCTGTCAAAAACAGCGAAACAGTCGATGTCCCGGCATAAGCTTTGACCAGGGGTTCATTGAGTAAATCAGCCGACACCCAGGTGCCGATGCACATCTGGTCGTAATTCAAGATTCTGAAAACATAGTATTTTTCATTGATCTGTGCCGAAAAATAACCTGTTTTGGCTAAAGTGCCGCGGTGCTGCTGATCTTGGAGCAAATCGGAGATATAGGCATTAACAGCTTGCTGCGTGGTGTAATCGACGCTGTTCATGCTGTAAACCGAGAAAAAATCGTCATTCTCCACCGAATAGACAAAAATTGAGTTGATATAATTGTACTGGACAATATCGCTGGAAATACGCCGGAACAATTTAATTTTGGCTTCGTCGCGCCGGGCCGGATCTTGCTGGTACTGCATATCAACGATGTCAGAATTACTGGTCAAAATACTGGAGATATACATTTCGACACTGTTAAGATTATGATCAATGGACTGCATGTAAATGGATACGAGTTTCGAGCTGGAATCAGCAACCTGGGAGCGAACGACCCGAATGGCATACAGGCTGTTGTACACAAAATAAAGCCACAACAGAATAAGAATTCCAAAGGTCACGAGTACCAATTTGAAACGGATGGTCTTAAACAGGTTCGGTAATGAAAAGCGTGACAAATCAGTACCTCTCTTGGTAAGTATTCATCGTTGGCAAAGGCGTCGCTGTGTTAGAATTCTAGCAAAAGTAATCAATATATGCAATTGAACGATCCGGTAGAGTCGAAATCGGGTTGGTAAAAAGTCTTAATTTGAGCAGTGCATATCCGGCATAGGTTGTATACTTTGCACAATCCCGTTCGCGGACGATATTTTGAGGAGGATGAGTACCCATGAAAAAACAGTTCTTGCTACTGACCCTGGTCCTTGCATTGCTGCTGGTTTTCTCTGGCTGCACGACCGGACCGAGTCAAACAACCGGCACGACGACGTCTGGCAGCACAACGGGCAACACGACGGCGACAACGCAGCTGCCTGATGCTTACACCGTCCGTATTGTCTGGCTGATCCTGACCGAACAACCCAAAGATCTGCTCCTTGTTGAAGATGAAATCAACAAGATTGCTCTGCCGGCGATTAATGTCAAAGCCGAGCTGATGCCGATCCCGATGGCAAACTGGATGCAGCAGACCAACCTGATGCTGTCCAGCGGAGAAAAAATGGATCTCAGTATCGTTTACAACAGCGGCGGCTTGTTCGGCTCTCATGTAGCAGCCGGACGCTTACAGCCGATGGATGATCTGCTGGCCAATTACGGTCAGGGCATTGTCTCCGCGATCAGCGCCCTGTCGCCGGAATACCTGAAACCAGGCATGATCAGTGGCGTGACTTATGGCGTGACCCAGCTGCGCGACCTGGCAACCAACATGGGACTCCTCTGCCGTAAAGACATTGCTGACGAAATCGGTCTGGATCCGACGCAAAAGCTGACCTATGCCGATTTGGAAGGAATCTATCAGAAAGTCAAAGCCAAATATCCGAATATCTACCCGCAGGTGCCCTTCAATGTCGGTGGTTCAACCGGCGCTGGTTTCTACAGCTGGGACGTTCTGGGCGACGGCCTCGGCGCTCTGGCAAACTACGGCCTGAATGACACCAAGGTGATCAATCTGTATGAAACACCCGAATACAAAGCGATTTGCAATACCATGTATGACTGGTATAAAAAAGGTTTGATC
>DMJC01000095.1 GCA_003451915.1 Clostridiales bacterium | reverse complement strand
AGCGACAGTTTATCGGCAGCTGATTTACCGGCCAGATAGCCGGTCGAATATGCGGCCTGAAGATTGAAACCGCCTGTAAAACCATCAATAGCCGCGGGTCTTGCGAATGGACAGATGAAAAGATTTCAACACAGTTATCAGCTTTTTACGATAATCCCGGGAGACCTGCTGACTAAGCATGTCCTCGGCCATTGGCAATACGTAATGATTTTTCCAGTCAGGGCAACGGGAAGGTTGAAGACCTGGCTGAGCAGATTTTTCAGCTGGCGTGCCGGCCGGTCCGCTGCAAATGACAGCAATCACCCGTCAATGCCGTCCCAGACGGGAATGTTGACAAAAGTCCCGATCTTTGCCGCATCTGCGCGTGCCCGATCAGACTTCATATAGGTGTTGACATTGACTCGCTCACCATCATGCCGGACAATGTTCATTTCATAAACAGGGTAGAAGCGGGGCGGACCATTTTCGTTAGATGAACTCTGCAGATAGGTCAACAGCTGAATGGCATGAATGTCGCTGAACCGTAAGGCATTTTTCGAATGGTCGGTATCCTGGAAACGACGTTGCCGACGGCCTTTGTAAAAAACACCGGCAGTTTTGTCGAAAGCGACAGGCGAAGTTGCCAGCATAATCAACATAACACCGACAGCCATAAACACAAGTCCGACTAAAACCAAAAAGATCAGATTATCTGAAACACCCGGTGCTGCTTCAAACGTAATACCGCTGCCCCCTTGGTTGGCTAAGATGTAGAACAGAACAGCTAAGCCACCGATCAGAATAAAAACACTGCCGAAGATGATGCCGCCGACTGATGGTTTATAGGCTAACAGATCAGGACTTTTTCCGACTAACTTGTTTGTTGCTCGATTTGTACGGGCACTGCGTAATTTTTTCCACCCGGTCTGCAGTGCGACAGGGTCATTAAACCGCTCTGGATTAACAGGGAAGAGGCTGGGTATGGCAGAATCAATTTTTTTGATAATATCTTTGAGCATCGACCAATCCTCCCATCATAGAAATATTGAGTTGTAAAGCGGGATTATTCACTGATCTTATTATAGCACGTTTGATTGTGCTTAAACTATTTATTAAAGGTCTATAATTATATATAGACTTTTGTTATTCTGCAAAGGGCAACAGAACTTGCTGCTTTAGTAAGTGTGTATTGTTTTATTCAATATTTCAAATATTAATCGATTCGTCTGACTGTAAGCTCATGCCATTATTTAATGTTGCCATTTATGACTTCGACAACAAATTTGAGAAAGGAAAGTGGATTTATGAAATCACTTCGATTGATCGCGCTTATTCTGGTGATCTCAATTTCTCTCAGTTTAGTTTCCGCTTGCGGTGATCCGGAATTTAACGAGAATGACGATGAAAACTCTAGCCTGAATATTTTTAATTTCGGAGTTGTCTGTGTACAAGATGACTGGATTTATTATGGAACAGATGTCCCCCCCTGAAAACGAGCAAAGCCCGATGACCTATCAGCTGAATCGTATCAAAACCGATGGCAGCGGGCAATCTGTTTTAGCTAAATAGAATGCTTCGTTGATCTATCTCTTTAATGATCGGATCTACTATATCAGCTTCGACTTTTCATTTTCAGCAGGGCTGGCTTACATCCTCAACCGGATTGAACCAGATGGGACTGGTAAACAAATCATCACCAAGACTGATTTATCTTTACTGCCAACCGGGGAACCAACACTTGAACCAACAGAGGATCCCAACGCAAATTTATTATATGATGCTGGAAACTCTTTTACTTATTTTACTTCATCCGGGTCCGCTTCCTTTTGTGGTGACACGGAAAACAAATTTAATCTTGATGACGTGATGAATTGGCAAAACGGTGTAGCTGTTGCTGCTGGCTATAACCATAGCTTCATTTATAGTCAGGTATAGTCAGGTTTCATCTTTCACCTTTCACCTTTCACTAATCAGGCAGTACCCAGAAATTCTTAAGTTCTGCTTCGTTTTCAAATGGCAGCGGCGGCATGTAGAATTGCGATGGCCGGCCATTGATGTTGTAAAAAGTCGGTTCGCACTGCTGTGGCCGGTCGACATGCGGGCGGCCTTCATTAGCGACCTGCTCGGTCATTTTTTCCTTGGCCAGCTCGACCCAGGAATGATGGTAGTCAGACAGCAGCAGGTGCGGAATACGGAAATGCCAGAATTTCCACTCGCCATCTTCTTTGATGAAGTCAATGGCATAAAGGCCCCAGATCCAGAAGGCTTCCAGCTCGCCGGTCTTGAAGCTTTTTTTGGTTTCAGTGCCGGGAGAAATCCAGAGGCCGCGCGCTGTCTCGCCATTACCTGCCACTTCAATGATTTCAGTGGTCAGCGGGTGCATGTTCATTGTGCCGATGCCATCGCCCTCCAGCGATTTATGCCAGTCGACAAAGAAACGGCGGATACCGGCGTCGCCGTCAAAGGTGCCAAATCCTTCACAGTCAATCCAGATGTCCTCTCGCTTGGCGAACATGCCAGGCACTTCACTCCAGGTCCTGGCATATGAATAATAGATATAACGAGCCATCAGCTTGCGGATTTGCTCGGTGTCCCACAATTCCTGGACCATTTTTTCCATCGACTTAACCATGATTTTTTCCTCCTCGATATATTACTGGTAATATTATAAACACCAGCTGCCTGATAATCAACTTCAAGTTTACAAGCCCGAGTACTTTGATATATTCTATTGGCAAAGGAGCGATTGCTGTGAATGATCTGGACAGCATTTCCCTGAAGAATACGGAGGGTCTGATATGTTTGAATGGTTAGCAGGATTTCCACCAGCCAGTCAGGCGCTGATCGGCACACTTTTCACGTATGGCGTGACAGCACTGGGCGCGGGTCTGGTTTTCTTCTTTAAAACGATCAACAAAGCAGTTTTGAACAGCATGCTCGGCTTTGCAGCTGGTGTCATGATTGCAGCCAGTTTCTGGTCACTGCTGGCGCCGGCCATTGAAATGTCCACAGACCAGGGTCAGATCGCCTGGCTGACAGTTGCCATCGGCTTTCTGGCCGGCGGTCTGTTCTTGTGGCTGATCGACAAATTGTTGCCACATCTGCATATCGGACTGGAAAAGAATCAGGCTGAAGGTATAAAAACAAGCTGGCAGCGCAGTATTTTACTGGTTCTCGCCATAACACTGCATAATATACCTGAAGGCTTGGCTGTCGGTGTCGCATTTGGGGCAGCCGCCTCTGGCATACCATCGGCTTCGCTGGCCGGGGCTGTCGCTCTGGCCATCGGTATCGGCCTGCAAAACTTCCCGGAAGGTGCAGCTGTAGCGATTCCATTGCGCCGTGAAGGTTTCAGCCGAAAAAAAGCCTTTCTGTTCGGTCAGGCTTCCGGCCTGGTTGAGCCCATAGCTGGTGTGCTTGGCGCATTTGCAGTCATCTCCATGCGCGCGATACTGCCCTATGCACTGGCTTTCGCCGCTGGCGCGATGATTTATGTCGTCATCGAAGAATTGATACCTGAGGCGCAAAACAATCGCGGCGGCAGTTCAACTGACCTGGCGACGATTGGCTGCATGCTGGGGTTTGCTGTGATGATGGCTTTGGATGTCGGGCTGGGTTAATAATCAGCCCAAACCTCGGTCAGACATGCAACTGAGTCCGGAACCCTCTGGCGCCATAATACGATTCGGCACCATTATGGTAGGTGAAAATCCGCTCATAGCGGCGGTCACAGAAAAGTGCGCCGCCCAATTGACGCATTTCGGGCGGTGTCAGTATCCAGCTCGAAGTTTTCAAATCAAATTTTCCCAGATCTTGCAAGGCCCGATAGGCGGCTTCGTCCAGCAACTCGACACCCATTTCGGCAGCCATGGCCATCGCGCTGCTGACGGGACGATTCTCTTTGCGCGAAAGAAGGGCTTCCTGATCGTAGCACAGGCTGCGACGTCCGGCGGGACTCTCGGCTGAGCAATCAGCAAAAGTGAATTCACCTGTGAACGGATCCAGACCGATAACATCTGGCTCACCGCCCGTTCGCTCCATCTCACTGAGCGACCAGAGTTTATCCGCTTGAGCGGACAAACGGGCCAGCACATCTGACCAGTTCTGATCGATATGCCGACCCATGTTTTTTTCAAAACGTGTCTGCAAGGTTTTAAGCAAATGGTCTCGTTGTTCGGCTGTCAGGGCTGGTTTTTCGTTTGCCATGATCGGGCACCTCCTAAAATGGAATTGCCCTGACAATAGCAGAACAGTGCAGGGGAGAACAAGCGCTTATGTTACCATGCGTCAGTTATTTGTGCCATTCAACACTGAATTAACGAATTCCGCATAAGTCTTGTAAAAGATCCGCAGATCCTCAAGATCCAGCAGATCGGACAGATATTCACTGCTGATTTCCTTTTGATCAAGATTGTTCGATAAAATAGTTGAACATAAATCGTAAATCTCATCCAGCTGTGCAGAAATATTGGCGTTGAGTGTGACAAGTCTGGCGAGTTTGTCCTGCAGCTCAACCATTGCGGCAAATGATTTTTTAGTTGGCATGCGGACTCGAATGGTCTGATTGTCAATCATGTTAACAGGAAAATGCTGTTTAACTGATTTTGTAAAATCGAGCATAAAACCTCCTTGATCAGGCAAGCGATCTTCAGTGATCGTTGCGAGTGACTGCTCAGCGGCAACCTCATCGACTGTCTGGTAGACTTCAACGGTTTCGGGGTTGGGCTCGGGTGCAGGGGGAGCGACTATTTCAGGCTGTACAGCGACTGGTTCGGGAATGTTTTCGACTTCAACAGATATTGGTGTTGGTTCTGGAATATTAACAATTGAGGTCGGAGCCGGAGTTTCAACCGGAGCCGGAGTTTGTACTGGAGCTGGAGCCGTAACTGGAATCGGGGCGACAAAAACCGCTTGAGCAACGGGTTCAGGTTTGTGATCAACTGCAATTTTAGGTTTACGGGCTTTCTTCTCGAGATCATGCTCGGCTTTATGAACTGTTAACTGGCCAGCTGAAAGGCCATAATTGGTTTCGATCGCTGCCAGAATCTGCTTTTTTGTGCTCAATCTGGGCAAAATATTCTTGCCGGTCAGATAGCCGATTTCATCAACCAGAATAAAATCAAGCGGATCGTTGATCGCGACAATCAACTTGTCGTCTTCAAAGTCGATCGGGATGGCACAGAATTTTCTGGCGTATTCTTCGCCGATCAGGCTGAGCGCACCCGGTTCGGCGCGGACGTCAGATAAGTCGACATACGGTATCTTGCATTGGATTTCCAACGCCTTCATGATCTGGATGTCTGAGAGCATGCCCTTATCGATGAGCACTTCCCCCAGCTTCTTACCCGTCATCTTTTGCAGCTCGAGAGCTGTTTTCAGCTGGTCCTCTGTCAGTAGGCCCTGCTCTGTCAGAATGCATCCTAGTTTCAACATAATTTGACCTCGGTGGGCATCAACCCAATTATTCTGCAACGAAGCGCAACGAGTTCCATCAACTCTATTATATACACTTTACAGCAAATCGTGACAAATCATGACTTAATTGGTAAAATGTTTTCAAAATGTTCAAAATTGATTGGCCGAAAGAGTGCCAGGCAGCATAATCTTCGTATCGACCTGCACCGGGCAAACCACCCAAGCAACGTACGCTGAAAAGCTTCGGTTATCTGGAGGATCAGGCTGATCCGGTAGCATTCATGCGTGAATGGGGATTAACGATTTTATTCAAACAGGAAGCATTTGGCCGTTTCCTGAAAAAAATATCGCTCAAGTTATAGCACTACAATTTCAAACTACCTCTCGTGTAATGCACGATTAAAGCAACCACGCCTGCGGGTCTCGGATAGCAGAGGCATTAGCTTGGATCGCTCCGCTGGACGTTCGCAGTTATTTCCGTGATCAGCGGCTGGTTGACATATAGCCCGGTTTGCAGAACAGCGCGAATTACACCTGGCTCGATGGCAAAACCAGTGTGGTCAACCGTTGCTGACATGGGAAATTTGCGCTTTGCAATCCATAGTATCAGCCAACGGATTCCCAAGATAAAGAGAGCGGTTGCCACCAGCATGATGGCGATGCCGACCAGAGCCACGGCGATGATGCCGAGGAGAATGGTCAGAACGGTTTCCATCCCGCTGTTTTTGTTCGATCAATCGGCATCTTGGTAGCTGCCTCTTCTCGGCCCTGACCGCCTTTAGGATTATAGTAAGACGTAGGTTGTCCGGAGGTCGCTATGATTGACCTCATAAGCACACTCGATGCCCTCCCGAATCGCCCAAACAACAAGTGACTGCCCCCTGCGCTGATCACCGGCAGTGAATACTTTGGGATTTGACGTGTGGAAGAGTACATCGGACACGGGATAACCTCTGTTATTCACTTCGACCGAAAACGCATCCATTATAGCTGCTTCAGGACCAGTAAATCCCATCGCAATCAGAAGAAGGTCACAAGATAATATCTCTTCGCTACCTTTAAGTGGAACAGCTACAATGCTATTTTCTACCTTCTCCCATTTCACGCGAGAGACCTCCACGGAAATAATTTCCCCGGAAAAGCCCTTGTTGATTTTGGTGATCGTTGTCAGCCAGCGTCTTGGATCCATACCATATTTTAATATAACTTCCTGCTGTCCATAGTCCTGCTTGCAGACTACTGGCCATTCTGGCCATGGATTATTATAGTCCCGTTTTTCAGGCGGACAATCCATAATCTCGATCTGCGTAATAGAGACTGCCCCTTGGCGAACTGCGGTCGCTGTGCAGTCTGTGCCCGTATCGCCACCCCCTACGATCACAACATGCTTACCTTTTGCCGAGATCTCTTTCCCATCTGTAAGATCCGATTCAAGCAGGCTCTTTGTATTCCTTGAGAGGTAGTCAACCGCAAAGTATATTCCCAAAGCTTCCCGGCCGGGAACTGAGAGATCGCGGGCCTTTTTTGAGCCGCAGCAAAGCAGGACTGCATCATATTCCACAAGAATCTGATCAGCTTGTTCCTTGGATGTAATGGGCATGTTGCATTCCAGTCGGATGCCTTCGCTTTTCATATTCTCAAGCCTCCGCGAAACAATTCTCTTGTCAAGTTTCATGTTGGGGATGCCATACATGAGAAGACCACCCATTCGGTCGTCACGCTCAAATACCGTTACTTGATTTCCAAGTCTGTTGAGCGTATGTGCCGCAGCTAGGCCAGATGGGCCGGAGCCGATAACCAGCACTTTCTTTCCTGTCCGGTTTACAATCGAAATTGGTTTTGCCCATCCGGATTCAAAAGCCCTTTCAATGATTTGAAGTTCGGTGTCCTTGATACTGGTCGGATCATCGTTGAGGCCGAGATTGCAGCCAGCCTCACAAGGCGCCGGGCAGAGCCTTCCGGTAAATTCCGGGAAAGGATTCGTTAATACAAGACGTTCATAAGCCTCTTGCCATTTGCCGCGAAAAACAAGATCATTCCACTCGGGAATAAGATTATGAAGGGGACATCCAGTCAGTTTGCCATTAATGTCCAGGCCGGCCTGGCAAAACGGCGTTCCGCAATTCATGCATCTGGCCGCCTGGATTTTCTGTTCATCCTCGGGAAGTCTTTGCGAAAATTCACCATAATCACCTATGCGATCCTGAGGCGCACGCACACCATGATCCTTTCGGCTGTATTCAATAAAGCCGCCTGTCTTGCCCACTATTCGTTCCCCTTCCCTTTTCCGTTCTCACTCATCGTCTTGAACGCCGTTGCGATTGCCTCAGCATGACTCATTCCATTTTTTTCCAGTTTGGACGCGATGGCGTTGATTTTCCGGTATTCGTACGGTATTATTTTTTTAAAGTTGTATTT
>DMJC01000203.1 GCA_003451915.1 Clostridiales bacterium | reverse complement strand
GAGCTGCAGGATATCATCGCCATCCTGGGCATGGAGGAATTGAGCGACCGCGACAAGCTGCAAGTCAACCGCGCCCGGAAAATCCAAAAATTCCTGTCCCAGCCGTTTTTTGTCGCCGAAGGCACCACGGGATACAAGGGCCGCTATGTCACGGTCGAGGAGACGGTCAAGGGCTTTTCCGAGATTGTCTCGGGCGGCACGGACCATATACCGGAGCAGCACTTCTTCATGAAAGGATCCCTGGAAGACGTCTATCGATCCTTCAAAACCAGCCGCTGAAGGCTGATGGCGTTATAGGCAAATCGATCGGGAGGCGAGACACAATGGCGGAAAAAACCTTGCCGCTGGCTGTCGTGACTCCTTACGAAATGTTCTTCGAGGGTCCGGTGGAAATGGCGGTCATTACCGGCAAAGACGGTGAGATCGGCATTTTGCCCGGCCACACGCCCCTGATCGCCGCCCTGGTGCCCGGCGAGATCCGCTTGAAAATCGACCAGGTTTGGAGAATCGCCGCAGCCTCCCACGGTTATGCGGAAATCGGTCCGGAACTGATGATTATTGTGGTCAATGCAGCAGAATGGCCTGAACAGATTGATGTTCGCAGAGCCGAGACAGCCCTGGCCCGGGCTGAATCCCGTATGCATGATCCGGCATTGTCACCCCAGGAAAAGAACCGTTCGAAGCATGGCGCTGAGCGGGCGCGGGCGAGGTTGAAAGCAGCCAGCAAATACGCGGATTCTCTGCATTGAAATCTGATTTTACGTGACGCTAATCTGCCTGGAAGAAATATGACTGGTCAGCAAATTGCAGTATACACTGATCAGGCAACAGTGTTTCGACGTTTTTCAGCAGTCGTTTGCCATCCAACCGGGTCCCGTTGCGCGAGCCTAAGTCGGTAATATAAAAAGATCCCGACCGCCTTTGAATCCGGGCATGCTGACGGCCGATCCCAGATTCGCCTAAACATAAATCACAAGTTTTGATATCCCGTCCAAGAAGAAATTCGTCAACGAGGATGTAGGCCCTGACACCTTCGTTCTCTTCCGGAGTTCCCGGTTTGCCTGCCGAGATCATTGCCATACGAAAATTCGCAGGATCAGCAGGGATTAAAACAGTCAGATCATCTGCAGGCTGATCTTGCTGAACCTGACCATGCAACCATTGATTGAATGTCTGCACTGCGTGGCGCAATTTTGCTCCAATGCTTTCAAACTGCCCGAGGTATGAATTTATCAAAAGCTGCCGAAGATCGCTGAAAAAACTCAATAAATTTGAATGGACACCTTTTGAACAAAACTGACCTTTCTGATCCCCTTGTGCATTCAGCAATTGGCTTAATTTCTGCAAGCCGCCCTCCCTATAGGCATCCTTCAGATTCTGGATAACTTTTTCAGGCATATTGAACAAGGCAGCAATTGATGCAAGATCGTCAATTACTGCAGCATAATCTGAATCCGGTAAAGTGACAGGCCAGAAGACAAGCTTGATACCGGCTTGCTCTGCATTGTTTGAATAAAAAATGTGCGATGGGTGGAGCGAAATCTGATTTATAGGCAAGAGACAATCTTCAGCATTGATCAGATGATGTGTAATTTCACTGAGAAAATTGATACCATTCTGGCTAGTCAGATTTTTAGGCTGATAAACGCAATCCAGTGACTTATAGCCGCTGAGAACATGACAAATTTGAGCCTGACCAGCCTGATAGCGCAGAAAACAGGGGATTGCCCATTCTGGCTTGCTGCGAATCATCATTAACATTTGATATTGAACAAGATGACCTTTATTCTGAATTGGCCGAACCAGTTGCATGCCATACAATCCAGACTCCTGGTAAAAATCAATAGATTCCATTTATTAAACCTCGGTCTTAATCCTGATCGCTTTTCAGATCATCGAGCGCATTCTGGTCATTAAATACAGTTTGCATCATATTCTTCGCATAAACGGTGATTGACTCTCTAAAAATCAAGGCAACTGAAAGCAAAACAGCGATTATGATGACGATTTCCAATGTTCCGACACCTTTTTTTGAAAACATCGTGTTGACCTCCTTGGGTTAAATGCTTTGCAATGTTTGGATGGCTGGCAGGATGGCTGTTACCAGAATTGCTATCAAATCAAGCGACATAGGCACAAACAGCAACAATGATCTTCGCTCGATTTGTTTTTTCGCTGTTTGCCGATAGATCGACCAACAACCGCTGACTTGCATCTCCAGCAAGTGGAGGTTTTCAAATCCGCCGTCACGATCATAACGTTCTATCAGCAGCAGCGCTGATTGGATTTGTGGAATTGAACAGGCTAAGACCAGATCTGAAAAAGCAAGCCCCGCAGGTATACCTAGCGTGATTTTTCTGGCCACTTCCTTTAATGATTTATTTAATGCGAACCCACCATGGTCCTGGTAATTTTTTGTACATATTTCAAGGGTTTTATGTAATGATAAACCACATTGTAGAAGTACCAGGACAAGACTTAAGAATTCAGGATAGGCTAATTGTTCATCTTCTCTGATTTCGATTGAACGATGCATGACTTGCTGATCCTGCAAAAATGAGCTGGCAGTCACTAAGATGATAATCCAGTAAAATCTAGCCGGATTGATTACAGCTATCGTGATGCCCGGCAGTATGCCAGCCAAGATATATACCATTTTCATCGCGAAAAAATTGCTCATAACCTGGTTTTGGCCGCTTGCTGACAAACGTGTCTGAGCAGTTAAATTCTGGTTAAGCTGAATATAATAGGTCTGGGGTAAAAATTGTTTGTAAATACGACAAACAACCAATCCGGCATTTTGCAGCAATCTGCTGCTGATTACTTTATTTTCTTTAAATATTAACGGGCTTTTTTTACAGAGATGAACTTGCGGGTTTAACAGTCTTAATGCCAGGTGAGCAGCAATTGCAGCAAGAGAATAAGCAAGCAGAAGCCCGGCAGCTGTAAAAGCTGGTAACGCTGAATGCTGATAAAGCGATGAAGATTGCCCGAGCAGACTGCTCATCGCATAGGGCAAAACCATCATAATCATCGCCTCGGTCTGACGTTGGGCATTATCGGCTGACAGATCCCGCCTTAAGGCAATTTGCTCATTTAACATGACATGCTGCTGCCGGACATAGGTCGACATCTGGCCGCCAGCTTTTCTTAAAGGTATCAGTGCTTTCAGGCAAGCATATGATTCATTGCAATTCAGCACTTTTTGCAGCTCCGGTAACATTTGATCCAGAGAACGATTGACCTTAAGTTGCTTTTCGATTAATTTCAAACAAAGGAACAGCTCCGACTTTTCGCCAGTCAATAGTTTGAGGGCATCAGGCGCTTCGCTGAAAGCTCTCTCAAGTGTCATGCCTGCAGCGATTCTGGCTGACAGGTGTTCTATCAGCCACCTGAACTGCTCCAAGGCAAAGTTATACCTTTTAGCACCTGAAAAGTGTTTCACTCCCGAATAGACC
>DMJC01000121.1 GCA_003451915.1 Clostridiales bacterium | reverse complement strand
CAGCAATGGCAGCCTGGCAGCTTCTTCAGCACGCCCGTGCCGGGCTTTGATGCCGGAGAGCTGCAATTCGCTGATGACCGCATCAAGGAATTTGACACGTTTTGCCAGTGAATCCAGCAGCGTGACTTGCAGATCCGGCTGAACGATTTTAAGCGGTAAACCGGGGAAACCAGCGCCTGTGTCGACATCAATCAAGGTATGGCCTGAGCCAAGCATCGGCAGCAGCGTCAGCGAATCAAGCAAGTGCCGTATTGCAATCCCTTCATCATCAAGAATTGCCGTCAGGTTGATCCGTTCATTCCACTCGCGCAGTAATCGAACATAAGCCATCAGCTGAGATGATTGTTTTTCATCGAGCTGGATTTCGAGACGGCTGGTTATGTCGGCAATCCATTGCTGCATATCAGCTTTTAACTCCATCTGTCTGTCGGTTTCCGGCTTGCAGATAAACCAGCAAAACCGAAATGTCTGCCGGGGAAACGCCGGATATGCGGCTAGCTTGCCCGAGCGAGGCCGGACGCAGCTTGTTTAATTTTTGCCGTGCTTCGATTCGCAGGCCCTTGATCGCCAGATAATCAATGTCAGCCGGCAATTTTTTTTGCTCCATTTTTTGAAAAACCATGATGCGATCTGTTTCTAAACGGATATAACCTTCATACTTGATCTGCACCTCAACTGCAAATTGCTCGCTCCAGGCCATTTCAGGCCGATCGGGATCGATTGGCGCCAGACTGTGATAGTCAAGTTCAGGCCTTTTCAGCAGATCACTGAGCGACAGGCCGCTCTGTATAGGCGAACTGCCGGACTGCTGCAAAAGCAAATTGACTGATTCAGCCGGTTTGATCCGCAGGTTGCGGCAACGTTCAATTTCTGCAGCAATGCGTGCCTGCTTATTTTGGAAAAGCTGCCAGCGCCCGTCACTGATCAGACCAATCTGACGGCCGATCGGGGTCAGTCTGGTGTCTGCATTGTCCTGACGCAGAACAAGGCGATATTCTGCCCTGGCTGTCATCATTCGGTAGGGTTCTGCCGTCCCTTTGGTCACAAGATCATCAATCAAAACGCCGGTATACGCCTGTGAACGGTCTAGGATGACTGGCTGTCTGCCTTTTAGAATGAGGGCTGCATTAGTGCCGGCCAACAGGCCCTGAGCAGCAGCTTCCTCGTAACCGGATGAGCCATTGATCTGACCAGCACCGAAAAAACCTTTCAGTTGTTTTGATTCCAGCGTTAGCTCCAGGCAGGTCGGATCCAGGCAATCATATTCGATCGCGTAAGCACTGCGCTGAATCATTGCTGCTGAGCAACCCGGCAAAGAACGGACCAGTTTCAGCTGAACGTCCTCAGGCATGCTGCTGGACATGCCTTGCAGATACATTTCTTCGGTCTGCCTTCCCATGGGTTCAAGAAATACCTGGTGACGGCTTTTATCTGGAAATTTGACGAATTTGTCTTCGATTGAAGGGCAGTATCGCGGGCCGACGCCCTCGATTACACCGCTGTATAAAGGTGAACGGTGCAGATTGTCATGTATGACCCGGCTGGTTTCTTCGGTGGTCCAGGTCAGCCAGCAGGGTAACTGCTGCTGATTGTCGAGCGGTACATCGTTTTCATGGTCGAAAGAAAACGGAATGATCCGCTGATCGCCATCCTGCCGCTCCAGTCTGGAAAAATCGATTGACCGGGCATTGATGCGCACCGGTGTACCGGTTTTGAATCGCTGTAAAGGCAAGCCCAATTCTTTCATTGAGGCGGCGAGCCCTTTTGATGGAAACAGACTGTCCGGACCACTTTCATACTGGCAGCTGCCGATAATGATGCGCCCTTCCATGTAAGTTCCGGTAGCGGCAATTACCGACCGGCAACTGAAGATCGCGTCAGAACGGGTTCTGACGCCGCTGACCTGCAGAATACCCTCTGGATCTTGATCGGCAAGAATCTCAATGATTTCGCCTTGCCTGAGCAGGAGATTTTCTTGCTTTTCAAGGGTGTTTTTCATGATAGCCTGATATGACCGCCGATCGATCTGAGCGCGTGGCGATAAAACTGCCGGGCCACGGGATGCATTGAGCATTCTAAACTGAATCATGGCCAAGTCAGCTGCACGGCCCATCTCTCCGCCCAAAGCATCGATCTCGCGGACCAGCTGGCCTTTGGCAGTACCGCCTATATTGGGATTGCAGGGCATATTGGCGACAACGTCAAGATTCATGCTGAAAAGGATAACCCGGCAACCCAACCGGGCCGCAGCCAGTGCGGCTTCACAGCCAGCATGCCCGGCACCGATCACGGCGATATCCGCATCCCCGGCCAGCCAAGCTTCAGGAGCACGCAAGGCTTGTTCCAACGTGGTCATGTTCGTCGTCCTTTCAAGATCATTTGCCGACACAGAAGCGGGAAAAAATCGTGCTGATCAGTTCCTCGGTCACTTCCTCGCCAGTAATTCCCGCTAAAGCATCAGCGCAGCCCCTCAAAAGCGAAGCCAGCAGGTCAAGCGGCAAACCGTTTGCCAAAATCTGCACTGCTTCGGCCAAATGGCTGACGGCACGGTCCAGACAAGCTTTGTGGCGGCTGTTGGTGATCAGAATTTCTTCGCTCGACTGACTGCCGGCACGATCGTATTGATCAAGAATGGCCCGGCGCAGCTGATCGAGTCCTTCACCGCTGACAGCAGAAAAACTGATGACCGGCAGACCGTTTAAATGATGTCTCAGATAGCTACGGATCGCGGCACTTTCACCCAGATCGTCCTTTCCGGCAATAATATGCAGGGCAAGACCTTGCGCAGCAGTTTGCCGTATGGCATCCAATTCATCTTCGGCCTGGTCAAAAGGCGGCGAAATCACCCAGAATACCAGATCGGCTTGCTGCATTGCCGCTTTAGCCCGGTCAACACCGAGCCGTTCGACCAAATCGTCGGTATCCCTTAGACCGGCAGTATCGACCAGCCGAACCGGCAAGCCGCCAATATCGATGAGTTCTTCGACGGTGTCGCGAGTTGTGCCCGGAATCGGCGTTACAATGGCCCGGTCATATCCAGCCAGCGCATTCAGCAAGGATGATTTGCCTGCATTGGGCCGTCCGGCAATGACGACCGTCAAACCCTCACGTAAAATTCTGCCCTGGCTGAAACTGTCTGTCAGCTGCAGTAAACTGCCCTGCAGTTTTTGCAGCTCAAGTTGCAACCCAGCCAATGCATCTGGTGATTCTTCATGCTCAGGGTATTCGATGATTAACTCTACCCTGGCCAGCAGACGGTAGACTGCTGAAGACAAATCATGGATACGTTCTGATAAGGCACCATGCAATTGCGAGGCAGCTGTCTGGGCACTTTTTCGCGCACTAGCCTGAATGAGGTCCATAATGGCTTCAGCCTGTGCCAGATCCAGCTTACCGTTGAGAAAAGCACGCCGTGTGAATTCGCCGGCTTCAGCGGGTCTGACACCCAGGCTGAACAACCCGTCAAGAATTGCTTGTTTGATCGCGCTGCCGCCATGGCAGCTAATCTCAACAACATCTTCGCCGGTGAATGAATGAGGAGCAGTAAAGCGAGTGATAACGACCTGGTCGATGATCTGACCCTGCAGAGGGTCGGCGAGATCGCCGACCGCACAGGTATAACCGGTCATATCAGCAACAGGTGAGAAACGGCTGCCGGCCGGTCGGAACATCCGGTCAACAGCCTGCGGACTGCCAGCCCCTGACAGACGAATCACCGCCAAACCACTTTGGCCAGGCGGTGTTGCTGCAGCTGCACAAACGTCAGAAAAATCAGTTGGATTGTTCGGGTGCAATGAC
>DMJC01000260.1 GCA_003451915.1 Clostridiales bacterium | reverse complement strand
AGATATATTTACACGAAATCTCCGCTTTGCGAAGAAATCCCGATTTCTTTATAGAGGGACTGACTCATCGGAAAGAAAGAGACCGTTTAAAAAACTGTGGTGCGGGAAACAGGATCTTAAAAAGTTCAAGTCCTGTACCGCACAGGAAAGAAAAACGACCCCAGGATAGAACCCTGGGGTCGTTTTTCTTTTGGTGCGGGAAACAGGACTTGAACCTGCATGACCGTGAGATCACTAGTACCTGAAACTAGCGCGTCTGCCAATTCCGCCATTCCCGCGACGGCGAGATTTATATTACAATAACATTGGAATTTATGCAAGAGTAATTTATAATTTTCTCGAGACGACTTTTAGACCGTGTCTTATGGAGGCTTTTTGATGATGAACAAAATTGACCATTTCAAATCTTTTCTCAATGGCAAAAAAATTGCCGTGCTGGGGGTCGGGATCAGTAACCGGCCATTGATCCGCTACATAGCTGGTCTTGGTGGCGCGATTACTGCTTTTGACAAGCTGCCGGCTGATGATCCGGTGCTTAACCAGACCCGTAAGGCTTTTGAGGCTGAAGGGATTTCGCTCGAATGGTGCGTGGGTCCGGATTATTTAAAAGGGCTTAAGGGATTTGATATTGTTTTCCGCACACCGAAGATGCGCTGGGATCTGCCTGAACTGCGGGCTGAGCGCGAGCGGGGTGCGATCATTACGTCGGAAATGGAAGTTTTTATGGAACTCTGTCCGGCAACGATGTTTGGAATTACCGGCAGTGATGGTAAAACCACGACTACGACGCTGATCAGCCTGATTCTGCGGCAAGCCGGCTACCAGGTCCATTTGGGCGGCAACATCGGCACGCCGCTTCTCGACCGCATTGATTCGATTATGCCTGATGACATGGTCGTGCTGGAGTTGTCCAGCTTCCAGCTGATGAGTATGCGCAAGAGCCCGGACGTGGCGGTAGTCACCAATATCACGCCTAACCACCTTGATGTGCACAAGGATTATCAGGAATACATCGATGCCAAGCGCAATATCCTGCTATATCAGCCTTTTTATGGCCGGCTGGTTTTAAATGCCGGCAATTATGAGTCGCGCTCGCTCAGTACAGATGCGCGCGGACAGGTCTTTTATTTTGCTCAGAATGACCATGATCTGCAAGAGGGCTGCGTAGCGATCAACGGCCAGCTAGTCTGGCGCAGCCATGGCCAGGAGGTGCCGATCATCCGCAGTCAGGATATCAAGATCCCGGGCCGGCATAATGTCGATAATTATCTGGCGGCGGCAACAGCAGTCTGGCCTTATGTCAAGCCGGAAGATATTGCCGAAGTTGCCAGAACGTTCGGCGGGGTCGAGCATCGCCTGGAATTGGTGCGTGAACTGAACGGCGTGCGCTATTACAACAGTTCGATCGACACTAGCCCGACGCGTACCAAGGCGGCTTTGCGCGCTTTAGCAGAGCGGGGAGAGAAGGTGGTCCTGATTGCCGGTGGTCAGGATAAAAAATGCGACTATACCGGGCTTGGCGAGGCTATTGTTACGGTATCGCGCAAAATTGTCCTGTGTGGTGCAAATTCAGAGCTGATTGAAGCCAGTTTGCGCCGGGAAGCAGCTTACAAAGGGGTTCATTTTGAAGATCTGGTCATCCGGCATTGTGATAATTATACCGATGCCGTAAATCAGGCCTGCGCATTGGCTGAGCCGGGTGAAATTGTCGTACTTTCGCCGGCGGGCACGAGTTATGATTATTTCCGCCATTTCGAAGAACGGGGCAACCTGTATAAGGACTTGGTCAAAAAGCTATGAAATACCGACGTTTTTTGAAAATCACCTCGATTGCACTGGCAGCAATTCTCTTTATCCTGGTCGGTGCCGTCATTTTCTATGCAGCTGATTATTACCGGGCGGGTGATGCTGCCAAAACTTTGGCCAGTGATCCTGCTCAGGTGACAGTTTTGCGGAATGGTTATGCCCTTGGCAATCCTGAAGCTGAAGTAGGCTTGATTTTCTATCCGGGCGGCAAGGTTGAGCATACAGCCTATCTGCCGCTGCTGCAGATGATCAGTGAACAGGGCATATTTTGCTATGTCGTCAGAATGCCGCTGAATCTGGCGGTTTTCAAAGTCAATGCGGCGGACGCGATCATAAAACGTTATCCGAACGTCAGTTCCTGGATGATCGGCGGCCATTCACTGGGTGGCGCCATGGCAGCCAGTTACGCTGAAAAACATCAGGATACAATCGATGGACTCATCTTGCTGGCAGCATATACCACTGCGGACTTGAGCGAATCGCCATTTGGCGTGCTGTCAGTTTACGGCAGTCAAGACAAGGTGTTGAACCAGGATAATCTGGTGGCCGGACGCGATCTGGTGCCGGACGATTATCAGGAAATCGTCATTGAAGGGGGCAATCATGCTCAGTTTGGTGATTACGGTCCTCAAGCTGGTGACGGACAGGCATTGATCAGTGCGACTGCGCAATGGGAACAGACTGCAGCTGTGATTTTAAAATTTATGAATGCCAGAAATAGTGCACCATGAAACTGGAATTATTAGATGGCGAGTTTGCTATCGCTCAGCTGGATGATTTTTCGTGTGTCAATTGGCAGCAGCCCTTTGTTTTTGTCGCGCGTACTGATGATGAATATTCACTGGTTTGCCCGGCTAAATTGTTGCCGGCGCATTGCCGGAACGTTTCTGCCGGTTGGCGCGGCCTGCGGATTGCCGGCCAGCTTGATTTTGCGCTGACCGGTGTTATGGCGGGAATTGCTAATGTGTTGGCAGCAGCTC
>DMJC01000027.1 GCA_003451915.1 Clostridiales bacterium | reverse complement strand
CATAAAAACATGATGAATTTCGAATCTTTAGGTTGGATCCCGGTTAAGTCAAGACTGCCCAAGTCTGGTCTTACTCAAATATTAATCACGAACGGAAAATTCGCCTACGTGTCCAAAGCCAGGATCCTTGTCATTCATCCCGATGTTGCAACTCACTGAATGCCGATGGCAAGGAATTCCCTCATCAGCCGCAAATCAGGCGGGGTGTCATGATCATGTCTGTCATCGAAACGATCTCATGTGATCTGGAAACCTACTCTTCTGCCGATCTGGCTCAATGTGGCGTCTACAAGTATGTTGAAGCCCCTGATTTTGAAATCCTGCTGTTTGGTTACAGCGTTAACGGCGGTACATCTCGTGTCATAGACCTGGCCAGCGGTGAACGAGTGCCTGATGAGATAGTCCATGCGCTTTCCGATCCGGGCATTATCAAGTGGGCGTTCAACGCACAGTTTGAACGAATCTGCCTGTCTCGTTGGCTGGGGTTGCCGACAGGACATTATCTGGATCCGCAATCATGGCATTGTGCGATGATCTGGTCTGCCTATATGGGTTTGCCGCTGTCACTTGAAGGTGTTGGCGCTGTACTCGGTCTACAAAAGCAGAAGTTAACCGAAGGCAAGGACCTAATCCGCTTTTTCTGCCGGCCGTGCAATCCCACCAATGTTAATGATGGCCGCACACGTAATCTACCAAGCCACGCTCCTGAAAAATGGACTGCGTTCAAGACATACAACCAGCGAGATGTGGAGGTCGAGTTATCTATTCAAGACAAGTTGACTAAATTCCCGGTCCCTGACAGCTTATGGGCCGAATACCATCTCGATCAGGAAATCAACGATCGTGGTGTTGCTCTGGATAGGGATGTTGTGACGCAGGCCATCGAAGCAGATCGACAATCACGTGCTGAACTGATCAAGCTGATGCAGGAGTTGACAGAATTGGATAATCCCAATTCTGTTGCTCAGATGAAGCAATGGCTTTCTGAAAATGGTCTGGAGACTGATACCCTTGGCAAGGAAGCTGTGTCTGATCTTCTAAAGACTGCGCCGGATCCACTCGGCCAGGTACTATCGCTTCGCCTGCAACTGGCCAAGTCATCGGTTAAAAAATATCAGGCCATGGAAAATGTCATCTGCTCTGACGGTCGCGCTCGCGGGATGTTCCAGTTCTATGGGGCAAATCGTACTGGCCGGTTTTCAGGTCGACTCATTCAACTGCAGAACTTGCCGCAAAATCACATGCCTGATTTGAAGCAGGCACGGGCTCTGCTGCAGGCCGGTAATTATGCCGCGTTGGAATTGTTGTATGACTCTGTTCCCGAAGTACTGTCCGAGCTGATCCGCACCGCTTTTATACCAAAACCCGGTTGTCGTTTCATCGTTGCTGATTTTTCAGCAATCGAAGCAAGGGTTATTGCTTGGCTGGCTGGAGAATCGTGGCGGCAGGGGGTCTTCGCGACCGGCGGTGATATTTACTGCGCTTCGGCTTCACAGATGTTCCGGGTGCCAGTTGAGAAGCACGGTGTGAACGGTCATTTACGGCAAAAAGGTAAGATCGCTGAACTGGCTCTTGGTTACGGCGGTTCGGTCGGTGCGCTCAAAGCAATGGGCGCTCTGGACATGGGACTAGCCGAGGAGGAACTCCAGCCACTGGTTACAGCTTGGCGATCATCCAATCCAAAGATTGTGCGGCTTTGGTGGGATGTCGACCGTGCAGCAATGTCAGCAGTGAAAAACCGTACAACCGAGGTAACGCATGGCATCCAATTCTCGTACCAGAGCGGAATGCTGTTCATCACATTGCCATCAGGCCGGCGGCTAACTTATATAAAGCCAAAGATCGGCTTGAATCAGTTCGGATCAGATTGCGTGACTTATGAAGGCATCGGTGCGACTAAAAAATGGGAACGACTTGAGAGCTATGGCCCCAAATTCGTCGAAAACATCATCCAGGCTACAAGTCGCGATATCCTCTGCCATGCTATGCAATCCCTCCGGAACCTTCCAATTGTCATGCATGTCCATGACGAGATTGTTGTTGAAGCCAATAACCAACTAACAGCCGAATCTGTTTGTCAGCAGATGGGGCAAACTCCGCCCTGGGCGGATGGACTTTTGCTACAAGCGGATGGATATGAAACGGAATTTTATCGAAAAGACTGATGTCGGTACTCAAGCATGCAGTTTCTGTCCTGTGATTAGTAGTCGACCTTCATTACGACATTACCCCCAGATCTGGGGGTAGCAACGCTAAATACTCGGATCAGTCCTTTCCACCGTTTTGATGGTTTGTTACTCAAATGGCAAGCCATCCTAAACATAAACCAAAATTTATAGGAGATCTTCATGAAACACCACACTGATTATTATCGGCCTCAGTATCTGGTACCAAAGGCAAACCGAAGGAGCGTGTTTATCTGCTCGCCGTTTGCAGGCGACATCGGTAATAACACGCACAAAGCGATCAGATATATGCGTTTTGCCATTTCAAACGGTTTTGCTCCATTTGCCCCTCATCTGCTCTATCCACAAGCGCTAGACGAACATGACCCGTGCGATCGTGAGCTGGGACTGCATTTGGGGCTTTGTTGGCTCGATCGGTGCGACGAACTATGGGTTTTTGGCAGCCGGATTACCGCCGGTATGGAACGTGAGTTGATTGAAGCGAAACGGTTGAACAAGCCTGTGCGCTGGTTCACCGAAGCATGTACGGAAATTACCGAATAAATGTATGAAAATGGAGGATCACCCATGAACAACAAAATGACCAGCCAAACCATTAAGCTGCTGCCTGTAGGAGAGCTTCTCGTAGGTGGTTATCAGCGACCAACCAATACCGCTCAAGTCGAGAAAATTGCATCCTCTTTCGATGAAGCGAAGCTTGGCCTGCCTATTGTCAGTGAGCGCTGCGGCCAGTATCACCTGCTTGATGGTGCACACCGAACGGCTGCTCTAAGAAAGCTCGGTTATACACATGTCATGTGCATCGTCCTTCAAGGACTTACCTACCCGGACGAGGCTGAGTATTTCCGCACTCAAAATGAAAATATGCGCCCGTTGACCCGATATAACCTTTTCAAGGCAGGCTTGGAATCAGGCGATGAGCTTTGTGTCCAAATTGACAAGATTACCCGCGCCAATGGCTTTGTGGTGGGTATGTCCAATAAGAGCTACAACAATATTTCAGCCATCTACGCCTTGATGACGATTTGTACGGTATATGGTTATGAAACGCTGGATATGACATTCAAACTGCTGCGCGACACGTGGGAAGGCATTAACAACGTTACGCGTCGCGAGTTTTTGGTCGGTACCGCGGAATTTGTCCATCGCTTTGGTGCAGCATACTTTACCGAACGCATGAGGTTTAAGAATATTTCGGAGATCTGGCAGGACTACCTTGCTGAAAGCAGCCATTCCAATCGGACCTCGTCGGACCCAGCCATGCGCCGAGCGTTCTGCCGTGTGCTTGTCCGGCATTACAACAAGGGGTTGTCTGCCAACAGCAAGAAGCGTTTGGTGATGGAGGACTGACTATGCTAATCGAGATCGAAAAAATCAAGGTTGCTGAACGCATACGCAAGCAAACGACTAAGGTTGATGAACTGGCTGCTGACATCAAGAAAAACGGCTTGATCAATCCGATCACCGTCATGGAAGTGGATGGCGGTGCTAGATATCAGCTACTTGCCGGGCTGCGCAGACTACGCGCTGCGCAGTTGCTGGGTTGGAGCCAAATCGAATCGTCTGTGGCACAGCCGAAAGACGCTGAAGCTGTTCTTAATATCGAGTACAGCGAAAATATGCAGCGTGAAACATTTACTTACTCAGAGAAGATGGATTATGCGCGCCTGATCGCGGAAATCGAGAGACAAAAAGCACAGGAACGCAAACAGGAGGGGCAGATCCTCGGTGGTACAAGAGCCGGTAAAAGCCGACCTCAGCACAATAGCTTTGAGGACGGCCGTCCTCAAAGCTATGAGCGAAAACCCCAGGCACGGGATATTATCGGCGAAAAGATAGGCATGAGCGGCAGACAGTATTATCGCGCCAACTATATTGCTGAGCATGCTCCGCCAGAGATTGTCGAAGCACTGGATCGTGGTGAGCGTTCCATCAATGCCACATATGATGATCTGCGAGCTGCCAGAAAGGACGCAAAGCCGAAAGATGTGGATATTCCAGTAGAACAGCTGCGGCCAACTGCTGCATCCCCTGCTGTTAGCGTCTCTCCGGAGCGAAATGCAAAGCCGGTGTCTGATCTGGATCGTGCGATCTGTGCCGAACGGGAGCTTGATGGGCTCAAGTACCGGCAGCACAACGAGATCTTCCACCGGGACAGCATCATCGAAAACCTGAAAAAACGTGTCCTGGAACTGGAAGCCGCCCTTGCGGAAGCACAAGCCAGGATTTTAGTGTTGGAAACAGAGAAAGCAAACTCGACAGAGGAGGTGGTCAGCCATGCGTGATCTTTCCATAGCCTATGGCAGTAACCGCCATGCTAAAACATGGACAAATAAAACCACATCTTTCCATGATCTCAAGGAACGTCTAAAGGTCACGATCAGAACACCTGAGTCGGCTGAGGAATATGCTCATTTCTCAAAATCACAGAAAGATTCCGCAAAAGACCATGGAGGTTTTGTGGCCGGTGTCCTGCAGGGTGGCAGAAGAAAAATCGATACAGTGAGTTCACGGTCAATGATTGCACTTGATGGAGATCGAATTAATACCGATTTTCTGGATAACTATGAATCTTCAACGCCGTATACGTCGGTGCTTTATTCGACCCATAGCCATACACCAGACAATCCGAGGGTTCGCGTTGTTTTCCCTCTGACAAGAGACGTGACACCAGAGGAGTTTGTCGCAGTATCAAGGTATCTTGCCGAAATGCTCGGCATCGACTATTTTGACGAATGCTCTTATCAGCCAAATCAGCTGATGTACTGGCCAAGTACACCTGCAAACGGCGTCTTTATTTTTAAGGAAGTGGATAAAGGCTGGCTTAACCCGGATGATGTTTTAAGTGTCCATCCCGAATGGAAGGATCCGACAAGACTTCCAACTTCATCAAGGGAGAGCAAGGCAAATACAGTTCATTTCCAAAAGGTTCAGGATCCGCTTGAAAAAGAAGGTGTGGTTGGTCTTTTCAACAGAGTGTACTACCCCATCAGCCTTGCTATGGACGAGTTTTTATCACACGTATACGAACATACAACCAGCGGAGACAGATACCATCTTATTGAATCAAGCAGTATGGCCGGCGTTGAGATCAAAGAAGATGGTAAATTCGTTTATAGCCATCACGCTAAAGATCCTGCATATCTGAGACTGTGCAATGCTTTCGATATTGTTCGTATCCATAAGTTTTCGAATGACGACGAGAAAAAATCGTATCTACAGATGTGTGAGTTCGTCATGGGGCTTGATAAGGTCAAGTTACAGATTGCCGAAGATCGGAAACGGAGTGCAGATGCTGATTTTGATAACACTTCCGATTGGCAGACGCAGCTCCAATATATGCCTCGCAGTGGCTTGCTTGAAAACAGTGTCTGGAATCTCAACCTCATTCTAAACAACGATCCTGATTTTGCCAGCTTTGCATTCAACGAACTGGCCAACCGCATTCAGATTACCGGCTCACTCCCTTGGGACCGACCGGAAGGTAATCTGTATTGGCGGGACGCTGACACAGCACAATTGAAATCGCTCATTGATGCTCGCTATTTACCCTTTTCAAGCCGTAATCATGATGTCGCCTTCACAAAGATAGCTGATGACCGTCACTTCCATCCAATTCGGGACTACCTTGATGCATTACCTGCATGGGATGGCGAGTCGCGTGTAGCTGATCTTTTCATCAAGTATCTCCAGGCCGATGATACACCTTATGTCCAAGCCGTGACTCGGAAAACCTTCGCGGCTGCAGTAGCCCGCATATACCGCCCAGGCACCAAGTTCGATTGTGTGCCAGTGCTTGACGGTGAACAGGGCATCGGGAAAAGCACCATCATCAAAGATCTTGTGACACCTGAATACTATTCCGAGTCCCTGTCACTTACGGATATGGACGACAAATCAGGCGCAGAAAAGCTGCAGGGTTTCTGGGTG
>DMJC01000132.1 GCA_003451915.1 Clostridiales bacterium | reverse complement strand
TATCTTTTTGCTGTCACATGGAGGATTATATCACACGATGATTGATCATCGAATCATTGCCGCAATTCTGCCACAAATCACCCTTTGTCTTGCGTCAGATGGCCGAGTTATAATCAAAGCAGAAGCTGAAAGGAGACACAACATGCGTAAAACAACCTGGCTTGCCATCGGTTTGAGCTTGGTCATTGGCCTGAGCGGCTGCGGTGGCCGGCGATCGTCAGAAACAGAGCAGCCCAAGACATCATCAATTCCAACAATATCGGCGAACTCAAAAGCCTCGGCAGAGCCAACTGAGTCTCAGAACATGAACACGAACAATAAAAAGGCCATTGACCAATTGATCGACTCACTCGACGAACTCGGCGATCTGATTGACAGTCTGGATCCCGTTGAAGAATCCAGCTTGATCATTCCTGAAGCGTAAACATCACAAAATTAAGGAGGAATTACCTATGAAAAAAACGATGATCTGTTCTTTGCTGATATCTCTGATCATGCTCAGCATCATCGCAACTCCCGTTGCTGCTGCAACACTGCCAGAAAGCACTTTAACCTCGCGCTCCGAACGACTCGAGCGTCGACAGGCCATCCTTGATCTGCGCATTGTCATTCTGAAAAAACAATCGTCCTGCCTGCAGATGGCTCGCGACAACAATGCATTGCGCATCGAGTTGCGCGAACTGCTCAAGGAAAGCAGCGACACTTTGACATCTGAAGAAATCGCAGTATTAAAAGCCATTAACCAGGAAATCAATGGCCTCGCTGATCAGCTGCGCGAAACTCGCGGAGATATTCGCAGTCTACTAGACGCACTGCGCGACGGCACACCGCCAACTCTGGAAAAAATCAAATCAACTTACGATCAGATCGATGACATCCTGGACCTGCGGCTGGATCTCCTGAGCCAAATCAACGATTTGCTGGCACAGATGGCAAGGCAGATATCGGATTGATGGATAATCCTGATGATAGAAATGCACGCCCCTGGAGCGTGGAATCGTTGGGCTATTTCAGATCGTTGGTTTATTGGGGAATCGTTGGGCATTTGATTCGTCAAATGTAATCGATCAATGTCGGTACTTGTACCTGAGACCTAGCTGCTGACCGGTCTGCCTAAATAATAACCTTGTATGATGTCGCAACCCAAATTTTTGAGAATCTTTAGTTGTTCTTTTGTTTCAACACCTTCTGCTATGGTCATAATCTTTAGTATTTTAGTCATTGAAATAATTGCTTTGACTATTTGCTTATCCTCATCTTTTTCGATATTGTCTATTGGTATTTTATCAATTTTCAAATAATCGATTGAGTAGCGTTTTAGGTATATGAACGAGGAGTATCCTGTGCCAAAATCATCAATAGCTACTTTAATTCTAAAATCGGAAAGTACAGAAAGAATCTTTACAATATTTTCTTGAAAGTTCAATGCAGAGCTCTCTGTGATTTCAAACACTACCCAAGAAGGATTAACGTTTGTTTCGTTAATAAACTCCTTCACCTTTCCAATGAATGTTGCATCTTCAATTTGAATCGGGGAGATGTTAATTCCAATTTTATAATTGCTCGAATAGTGGTTATTCCATGTAGTTATTTGCCAAAAATCGAGGCGGCCGCGAGCATGAAGGCGGACATGATCAGCGTACCGTCCCCTTTGATAGTAAAGGTGAATGTGTAAGTGCCGAAATGGACGAGCGCGGCGATGACGCCGGCAAATCCGGCCACGACACCAGCGATCCGGTTCCTGGTCAAGCGTTCATTGCGGTAGAGGAAATGGGCGATCAGCAAACTGAAAAAAGTCAGAGTCGAATTCATGATCGAGCCATTGGTGCCGGTCGTATAGGACAACCCAGTGTAGAAGATCGCATACTAGACCGTCGTGTAGGACAGGGCATAAACGACCACTTGGCCAACGTTACGCTTGCCGAAGGCCCGATGATCCCTTTTCTTCGCCATGCTGACCACAAGGACCATCAGGCCCGTCAGGAAAAATTGCAAGCCGGCGAAGATGAATTTGCTCGCGAGGTCGTCGGTGGCGATGCAAACAGTTCATAGCCTGCCTTGATCGCAAGATAGGCGCTGCCCCAGAGTAGGGCACAGAACGAAGCCAGGACTGTCCTGACGGTGCGACGGGTGAAGAATGGCAGGTTGTCCATTAGGCGTCCTCAGCGCTGGACGCGGGCGCTGGCCCCTTTCATCAGGGCTTCGACTTCCCTTTTTCTCGCCATGCTGGTGTCACCGGGTGTAGTCATAGCCAGGGCTCCATGCGCTGCGCCGTAGTTGACTGCCGTGGCTACATCTCCGGTTTCCATCAGGCCATAGATCAGGCCGGATGCAAAACTGTCGCCGCCGCCAACCCGGTCGTAGATGACCAGGTGATTATAGGCATTGGCCTGGTGAAACTGGCCGTCTGCCCAGGCTATGGCTTACCAGTCGTTATCGCTGGCCGAGTGCACGGTGCGCAGGGTGGTGGCGATGACCTTGAAATTCGGATACTCAGCGGCGGCTTTGGTGATCATCTGCCGATAACCGTTCAGGTTTAACGTTTTAAGGTCGGCATCATTGCCTTCGATTTCCAGGCCCAGACAGGCCGTGAAGTCTTCTTCATTGCCGATCATGACATCCACGTAGCGGGAAATCGCCTGGTTGACTTCCTGAGCCTTGGCATGACCGCCGATACCTTTCCACAGGGAGGGGCGGTAGTTCAGGTCATAGCTGACGAGCGTACTATGGCGCTTAGCCGCCTGGACAGCTTCGAGGGCTACCTGGGCCGTGGTCTCGGACAGGGCGGCGAAAATCCCACCGGTATGGAACCAGCGAACACCGAGTGTACCGAACAAATGGTCCCAGTCGATATCCCCTGGCTTGAGCTGGCTGATGGCCGTATGGGCCCGGTCTGACACGCCCAGGGCACCGCGGACCCCAAAGCCACGTTCCGTGAAATTCAGGCCATTGCGCACGCTGCGGCCGATGCCGTCATAGGGTAGCCAGCGGATAAAGGACGTGTCAACACCACCTTGCAGGATCATGTCTTCGATCAGATAGCCAATGTCATTGTCCGCCAAAGCAGTGATGATGGCTGTCCGCTGGCCAAAACATTTGCGCAGCCCCCGGGCGACATTGTATTCACCGCCACCTTCCGATGCAGCAAACTGGCGCGAGGTACGGACTCGGCCATCGCCTGGATCGAGGCGCAGCATGACTTCGCCCAGTGATATCTGGTCATAGCGGCAATCCTTGGCAGCACGCAGGTTCAGGTTCATGAGGTACTCCTTTCAGCCCCGGATCGTCTTCACCCTATCGGTCGCCAGTTGGGATAGCCGGATGATTTCAGCGTAATTTTCCTGGTCGATCAAGTCT
>DMJC01000158.1 GCA_003451915.1 Clostridiales bacterium | reverse complement strand
GGATGATGATCACTATTATATCCTGGACAAACAGACCGGCGCGCTGACCGTTTTTGTGATCACAGATTATGGCCGCAGCGTTCTGTCGGCGATCACCGCCTACGAATCCGGCCGTTACGATGAGAGCGCGGCAGCCTGGGCCAGTGTGCTGGATCGCAATGCCAACATGGAGCTGGCTTACAATGGAATCGGCAAGGCACTTTACAGCCAGGGCCGTTACCAGGAGGCCATGCAGTATTTCAGAAATGGCAACAATAAAACCTGGTATTCCAAGGCCTACAAAGAGCATCGCAAGACCTTGCTGGCTTTCTGGTTCCCGGCTCTGATCATTGCTGTTCTGGTTTTGTATATTGCCGCTAAAGCTATAAAAATCATTCGTAAAACCCGTTGGGTTGTTAAAGGAGGTGCGGCTCAATGATGCAGGCATCGGTCCTCAGCGGCTTGAAATATGCTTTGCATATCATGGTCCATCCGTTTGACGGCTTCTATGATATGCGACACGAAAAACGTGGCAACCTGGTCGCAACCTTGATCATTTATCTGGCTTTCATTGAATCGGTGCTGCTGATGCAGCAGTATGGCGGTTTTTTGATGTATGATTATGACCCGCGATCCTACAATGTCCTTCGCAGCATCATGACGGTTGTTCTGCCGATCATTCTCTTCTGCATAGCGAACTGGTCATTTACCGCACTGACGGATGGGGAAGGCCGTTTCATCGATATTGTGATGGCGTTGGGTTATGCCTTGCTGCCCATGGCCATAACCAACTTGATCGGCACCCTGCTCTCCAATGTCGTTATCGAAAATGAGATTGACTTTGTCAACATGGTCTTTGGGATCGGGGCCGTCTGGAGTGCTTTCCTGATTTTTACCGGTATTCTGACCATCCATCAGTTCACGGTAAAAAAGACCCTGTTCACATTGATCATCACGGGTTTCGGCATGGTCTTCATTGTATTTCTGGCCCTGCTCTTTGGCAGCATCATTGACAAACTGATCGGGTTTATTTCGGGTCTGGTCACTGAAATCAGGTTAAGGAGCTAAGTGCCACATGAATATGAGATTGAAAAAAGTAATCGCAACCCTTTTGCTTTGCAGCCTGCTGAGCCTGCCGACAGCCGGATGCTCGACATTCAGCAGCCCCGTATATTACACAATGCTGGACGAGGATACAATCAAATCATTCACCAGCCTGGAAACAGCGATCCGACTGACTGCCAATGACCTGGGCCTGGAAAAAATGGAAATCATTGCTGAAGACAAAGACGCGATCTTGTACTTCAATCCGAAAACGACCGAAATAGCTTTAAAACGCAAGGCCAGCGGCCAAGTCTGGTATTCGAATCCGCAGGACCGGCCGGGCAGCAGTGACTCGTTGCTTAATACCCAGTTTATCGTGACAACTTTGAATGGACGTGATGTGGCTAAACAATGGAACACTTTTGATGACAGTGTGGCTTTCGGTCAGTTTACAGCCCAACGACTGGACAATGGCATCAATGTAAACTACCTGATGGGCAAGGTTCTTGCAGAGACGCTTTATCCGGTCGGCATGACCGAAGCCCGATTCACCGAGCTCTCCGCCCAGATGGCCTCGGACAAAGACCGCAACTATCTGAAACGGATGTACGGCCGGGTTGACCTGACGACAATTGAAAGCTTACAGCAGCGGGAAGACCTGAAGAAGACCTTCGCCAAGCTGGATACTGAGCTCGGAGGAGTCATGTATGTGCTGAAAAGCATGCTCTCCAAGCTTGAACAGAAAAATCTTACAACTGCGCTGCAAAATGCCGGCTATGCATTTGAAATCCGACAGGCTGATGAAGCCGGCGTCGGATATACCGGCGGGGCGGATACCCAGGAAAATTTCGTTTTTTCAGTTACCTATAAACTGGAGAACGGAACACTGGCAGTTGATGTGGATCCAACAAAAATTCTGGCAACAGATAAACTGAAAATTTCACAGATCACAGTTCTGCGCAACTTCGGCGCTCAGAAACCCGGTCGCGAAGGCTATCTGTTTGTACCGGACGGCAGCGGCGCAATCATCAGTGCCCAAAATGCCAGGGCAACAGTCTGGGCCGATTATAACCGAAAAGTCTACGGACAGGATTATGGTGTCTTGCGGACAGACCGGGTTGATTACAGCGAACAGACTTACTTGCCTGTCTACGGCGCTTATCACGATCAGGGTGGCTTTATCGGCGTGGCGGAACAAGGTGACGGCCAGATGTCTGTTTTGGCGGGAATCGCCGGTACGGATTCAGCTTACAGTTATGTCTGCTCTGATTTTACGCTATTGTCATTTGCTTTGGTTGCCTTGGAATCATCATCGAAAAATGCCTTGAACCTATACCCGCGGCAAGCTGTGGACGATCCGATTTCGTTACGCTATCTGTTCTGCGACAGCGCTGGCACCAGTTATGACGATCTCGCTGATTTGTATCGGGATTACCTGCTGGCGAACGGTCAGCTGGATGGCATCAACGACCGCCAAGGACTGACCGTTGCGGTCAATGCAATTGGTACAATCGATGAGATCAAGTCGGTCATGGGTTATCCTGCCCAGATCGTCAAAGAACTGACCAGCCTGGATGAAGTGATTGAATTGGGACAACTGCTTAAAGAAGCGGCACCGGCCGCTGATCGTGTCGTTCAGTATGCTGGCTGGCAGAAAGGTGGCTTCCAGACCGGTTATATCCGATCCCCTCAGACGGAACGTAAGCTGGGCAGCAATCAGGACTTGTCAGATTTGTCTGCCAGCCTGCAGGACCTGGGTGTATCTTTACTGCCCGTCGTTGAACCACAATACTGTTATGATGCAGGCTGGATGCAGGGATTCAGCCCGCTCAATCACGCCATCCGGTTTATCACCCGCGATACCGGCTATAAACCTGAACACAACATCGCCAATTTTTACCTGGATGACAAAGGTCTGAAACCTTATATCATCCGCCCTGATCTGGTTGCGGAAAACATGACACAATTCATGCAGAAATATTCATCGATGAACATCAGCGGCATCAGCCTCGGGTCGCTGGCTTCTGAGGTCTACTCAGATTTCCGGGCTCAGAATGTGCTGTCGGTAAACGATACGATTCATTATTTCCGCAGTGCTGTCGAAGCCGGCAACAGTGGCAATAATCTGGTCGGCGGATATGGCGCTAATGTTTATGTGTTATCCGGACTCGACTATGCCCTCGGTTTACCTGTTACGTCATCGAATCACCCGATTATCAGCCGAAGCGTTCCCTTTCTGCAGATGGTGCTGTCTGGCTCAGTTTCATACACGATGCCAGCTCTCAACCAGACTGAAAATGCCACACAGTACTTTTTGAAAGCAATTGAAACTGGCTCAGGAGTATATTTTGATTACTTTGCTGACGCTGGGTCAGCAATCATGAAGACGCGCTATGATTATCTCTATGGTGCTGCGCGGAGCAGCATCTGGCCGATCGCCACTGAATTGGCAGCTCAAACGTCATCTGCACTTCAGGCTGTTGCCAACCACAGGATCACGAGCCATGAACAATTGGCACCGGGTATTTTCCGGACCGTCTATGACAATGGCTGGACAGTCACTGTCAACTACAACAGCGCAAATTGGCAGGATATCCCGGCCATGGGTTACGCAGCTGTTCAGCAGGAGGGTTGAGTGAGATGAAGAATATCAATAAAAAAATCAAGCGCAAGCAGATGCTGGTCACCCGCCGGAACCGATATGGTTATCTTTTTGTGGCGCCATTCGCCATCGGGCTGATCCTTTTTATCTTGCTGCCGATCATCCAGTCAATTGTCTTCAGCCTATCCGACCTCAACCTGACGCTGACCGGCTATGAACTCGATTTTGCCGGGCTTAAAAGTTACAATCGCGCGCTGTTCATTGATGCCAATATCCGGCGGCTGATCGTCAACGCTTTGATACAGACCTTCACCGATTTACCGGTCATTCTGGCCTTCAGTTTTTTTGCCGCTCTGCTTCTGAAAAACCCTTTCCCGGGACGCAGTCTGGCCAGAGCCATATTCTTTCTGCCGGTTATTATGGTATCCGGTGTCATAGCCAGCATCGACAGCGCCAACCTGACCTTGGCCACCATGATGAATCGCAACACTGCTGACCTGATCAACGGGACTTCAGGGTCTTTTTCTGCGAACAAAATGATCCTGTCACTTTTCAACGATGCGATACCGGCAACTATTTTGGCCTTTCTCGGCCGTGCCGTCGATGGCATTTTCGATGTCATCATGGCTTCTGGTCTGCAGATCATCATCTTCATCGGCGGCCTCAACACCATATCAGCGTCGATCTACGAGGCATCCAGCATTGAAGGGGCAACCGCCTGGGAATCATTCTGGAAGATTACATTTCCGATCATGGGACCATATCTGTTGCTGAATACGATTTATACCATTATTGATTCATTCATCAATATCAAAAATCCGCTGATTCTGACGATCCAGAACTATCTTCTGTCCTTCTCTGAATTCAGCTTCGGCTCGGCAATTTCGTGGATTTATTTTGGCCTGGTGCTGATGATCATCGGTATCGCCATGGCAATTCTGTCAAAGAGGGTGTTCTACTATGACTAAAAGCAAGCGCAACAAGTTCATTCATTTCATCAAGTCCGGCCGGCTGGCCAAATGGGTGCTGGGCCTGGCCAAGGCTGTTTTCATTATCGGCATTTGCTTTACCATCCTCTATCCGCTGCTGACCAAATTTTCAATGTCCCTGATGGATCAGCGGGATCTGTTCGACCCGATGGTCAAATTCATCCCCAACACCCTGCGGCTGAGCAATTATCCCGAACTGATCGGTTATATGAAATACTGGCCGGCTCTCAGCAATACCCTGGTTCTCTCAACCATCGTATCGGTGGCGCAGGTTATTTCCTGCAGCGCAGTCGGTTATGGCTTTGCAAAATTTAATTTCAAAGGGAAGAAACTGCTGTTTGCCGGGGTCATCATCGCCATGATCTTACCGCCGTTTATCAGCATTACGCCATTGTATCTGAATTTCAAGAGCTTTACATTGTTCGGTTTACTGCCCCCTGACACGATGGTTGGCAATATCGGACCTTTCCTGGCTTTGGCCCTGACAGCTTCCGCTCCGCGCTGCGGTCTGTATATCTTTCTGGCCCGACAGTTTTTCCG
>DMJC01000150.1:1602-4928 GCA_003451915.1 Clostridiales bacterium | reverse complement strand
TGATTGCCAGAACGGCTGCCCAGCTGGCTTTGGGGAATGTGAAGTGTGGGACAGCCACGATGTCACCGGCAAAAATCGATGAGAAATCGATGACGTTAAAAGCAAGGCTGACAGCATATCCAACCAGTATACCGAACAAGATCGGCAACTGACCCAGCGTACCCTTGAGGTATACCGAAAATAATATTGTGGCGACCAAGGTGATCAAGGCAATGATCCAGGTGATATTCTGAGCTTCACCTGTGGCGCCGCTGCCGGCGGCCTGAGTAATAGCTGTGCCGGCCAGGGCGATGCCGATGACAATGGCTATCGAACCGGTGACCGTCGGTGGCAATACGAACTCGATGACTTTCATGCCGACAACGTTGATGATGATACCGGCGGCAATGGAAACAAGACCTGACATGATGATGCCGAACTGAGCCATGGAGATCAGTTCATCAGCGGCAGTCTGTCCGAAAGTCGCACCAGTGATCGAAACAATTGCGGTGATGTAAGAAAAGCTGGAACCATAATACAGAGGGATTTTGCCGCGGGTGACCAGCAAGAAGCAGATTGTGGCGAGACCGCTGGCGAAAATGGTGGTTGACACATGGAATCCGGTGAGCAGGGCGACCAGGACAGTGGCAGGGAACATGACCAGAATTTGCTGCAGGGCGAACAAGATGAGTTTCCAGATGGGGGGTCTTTCATCGGGCAGATACCCGACGACCGGCTTTGATGACTGACTCATAAGATCCTCCTTCATGATATGAAATTAATGCCTGATAAAGCTGCATTCTCTATCAAGCTACTATCTGATTATTGCCTTGTCAAGAGTTGAATTCAGTCAATATTCTTAAAATCACGGTTCAAACAGACTGCGGACTTCTTCCAGGGTCATTTTAGACAAGAGGTTCTGACCCGGCTTGATGATCGAATCAACCAGATGCTGTTTTTTCCGCTGCAGATTCTGGATTTTTTCTTCGATCGAATGCCGGGTGTAAAGTTTAAAGACCTGGACAACATTTTCCTGACCGATCCGATAGGCTCTGTCGGTGGCCTGCTCTTCGACAGCCGGATTCCACCAGGGATCGAAATGGATAACTGTGTCAGCACCGGTCAGATTGAGCCCGGTACCGCCAGCACGCAGCGAAACGAGGAAAAGCTGGCCTTCGCCCTGATTGAAACGTTGAACTTGCGAGACGCGTTCTTCGGCCGGAACCTGGCCGTCGATATAAAAAGGATCGATACCCAGAGTACGCTGTTCACGGCGGATGATATCCAGCATGCTGGTAAACTGTGAGAAGACCAGGACACGGTGACCTGCTGAAAAACAATCGGCCAGCAGTTCCTCGAGGAGCTGGAGCTTGCCGCTGCTGCCTTCATAAGCAGGCAAGAACAGATTGGGGTGACAGCAGATCTGACGCAGCCGGGTCAGCAGGGCCAAAATGAATATCTGGCTCTTGGCATAGCCATTTTCTGTAACTTCGCGATCGAGCTCATGACGCGATTTTTGCAGGAATTTCTCATAGATCAGCCGCTGCTCATCAGTCATGTCACAAATGGTATGCGTTTCAATCTTATCCGGCAATTCCTGCAGAACATCTTTTTTCATCCGGCGCAAGACAAATGGCAATATCTGCCGGTGCAGTGCTTCGAGTGCCTCCGGACTGTCCTCACGGATAATCGGCAATTCGTAGATATTTTGAAAAGTTCGCTGGCTGTAAAGATAGCCTGGCAGTATGAAATCAAAGATTGACCACAATTCGGTCAGCGAGTTTTCAATCGGTGTTCCGGTCAGGGCAAAGCAGCGGTCAGCCTTAATCTGTTTAACCGACCGGGCATTCAAGTCTTCCGGGTTTTTAATGTTCTGAGCCTCATCGAGAAAACAGCTGGCGAACGTGATTGTGCCGATATCCTCGATATCCCGGCGCAAGAGGGAATAAGATGTGATCACGCAGGCCTTTTCAGCGATCTCTCCCAGTCGGCTGGCCCGCTGCTGGCGGTTGCCGTCAAGGATCATGACGGGCAGGCGCGGCGCAAATTTTTCAAACTCGCTTAACCAGTTGTAAACCAGGCTGGTCGGGGCGATGATCAAGGATGGCCGCCGGGACTGCTGCCACAACCTGGCCACAAAAGCTATCGTCTGTAAAGTTTTGCCTAAACCCATGTCATCGGCCAGGATACCGCCAAGTCCATAATAATCGAGGGTGCACAACCATTGGAAACCAGTTTTCTGATATGGACGCAATTTGCCGCGCAGAGTCGAAGGCAATTTAAAAGACAGAGCTCCAGGCTCGTGGAGATGGCGGACCATGGTTCGCACAGCCTCATCAATATCGAGCATGTTATAGGTATCAGACTGGATGAGCAGAGTATCCATGGCCAGTGCCCGGTAACGCGGCAGCCGGCATTCGGCTACCCCGGGTTCGACCCCCCAGAGTTTGAACAGATCGATCAGCTGCAGCAGGACATCCCTGTCTTCCAGACGGATCCGGCGATAATTGCCGTCGAACGAACGAATGAATGAACGCTTTTCACGCAGAGCCTGCAGATAAGCAGCCCGCTCGTCAGCTGGCAGACCGATGAATTGCTGACGAAGAATCAGGCTGTCCTGATCATTGGAAAGGCTAAGCCCCAGACGGACATCCGGTGCCGGAAGCACCTGAAGAGCTGCTGCTGCCGGAGTTCTGCTGATTTTTGCCAGATTGGCCAATTGCGTCGAAATTGTTGTCAGAAATCCGAAAATATCATCCTGATCGGTCAGTCGATAATGCTGTCCTTGCCGGACGAAGCCAGCCTGGTTCATCAGCTGTAAGATCTCATCCTCCTGGTCCTGCCTGCGGATGATCAATGCATTGTTCTGATTCGCCTCAGGATTATCGGAAGCTGGAGCGGCCAAAGGATTGATTGTCTCATGGCCATAATTGAACGCGACGGCAGCCCGCAGACTGGCCTCATTGTAATCAAGTTCAACAGTTGCCTGCAAAGGTTCATTGACAATCAGGCCAGCCAGACGATCGTCCATTTTCAGGGGGCAGACCGACTGGATTCCCGGCATGATCTCACCGACCAGCAGAATAGCTTCATCGCGGGACAATTGCAAATGACGCAGCCCCGGCGTGTTGAAGATCGAGAGAATCGGCTCGATCAGACGCAAGCTATCATGCGAAGGCAGATAAAAAGTGTTGCCGACCAGATAGACATTACGCGATGCCGTCATTTGCTGCAAAGGCTCCTCCGACAGGAATTCCAGCTGAAATTCACTGCCGCCGTTCGCAGTGACCTGGCTCAGCAGCAGGCTGACCGGCAATATCGCCTTGCGGATTAGCACAGGCTGGCGG
>DMJC01000150.1:0-1596 GCA_003451915.1 Clostridiales bacterium | reverse complement strand
AACCGCCGGCCAAGGTCAGAAATTTGGCAAAACGGCTGGCATTCAAGGTAAAGAAGCGATCCCGGCTCGACGCATGCGATGTGCCGAATACAGCTTTATAGTCATTTTCAAAAGCGTCCTGGAGCAGTCTGATCAGCGGCATATCTTGCTCAGCAAAAATATGGCGCTGGGGTGACAGCGTGAAATCTTTATCCAGTTCGATCGGGAGATCGCGGGAAATCGCCTCGGCAAACTGCTCGACATTCGATACAGGATACAGCTGATTTTCACCGACCGCAAAACTCAGCCAGGGCAGTGTGATTGATGAAGGCGTGCAGTGCAGGGTCACCTGCAGCTGGACAGGCACTTTGCCTGCCGGATTGGCCATCTTGGCAATGTTCTCCATCCGTGCCAGAAAATCGCGGGTCTTGCTGCGACTGCGCCGCTGAGCCTGCTGGCGGGCAGACTGCTGCTGACGGATGATGGCTGAGGCATCAGCTGCAGGTTCAGTGCCAGCCGAAAGAGTCTCGGCCTCTGGTGCGTCTGCTGCCGGTTTTACAGGTACGGCCGGCAGAATGTGGGTTTTCTGCTTGCCAAAAGCATCAATACAATAAAGCAGCGTCGCGGCGATATGCCGGCAAAGGCCCCAATAAGCTGCAAAAGCACTGCAGGTACAAGTTGCGTCGTGCAATTCTCCCTTGCCATTGAGAATCACCCGGACATTATAAGTGCGAGTACCCTCAACTTGAGCCAGGATGATCCCCTTTTCCTGATCAAAGGAAAGATGGCGTACCCGGCCTTGTTTATAATACTGGCGACCTTTCATGTAGGTCGGTCCATTGGTTGTCCGCTCGCGGATCATGTCGATTTTGACATTAAACATCGCGCTTCGCCTCGAGGAGCATGATTCAGCCAGCCATCCTTTTCAAATCTTTACAGACATCTATTGATTTTAACACAGGTTGCCGGTTTGGACAATGATCCGCCAGGATTGCCCGGTTCAGATTGATTATTTACATTAAAACTTGTATAATCACGCTACTGAAGGGAGCTGATGAGATGGGAAAAGCTTTGATTATTGGCGCTGGCGGCGTGGCGAATGTTGTCGTGCACAAATGCTGCCAAAACCCCGACGTATTTTCCGAAATTCTGCTGGCCAGCCGCACGCTGAGCAAATGTGAGGCAATCAAGTCCAGTCTGCCGCCGACGAAAACAATTGTCACAACTTCGCAGGTTGATGCTGACAAAACGGATGAGGTCATCGCCTTGATCCGCAGATTTCAACCGGATATCGTCATGAATATTGCCTTGCCATACCAGGATCTGACGATTATGGATGCCTGCCTGGCAACCGGCGTCCACTATCTGGACACGGCCAACTATGAACCGCCGGAGATCCCGAAATTTGAATACAAGTGGCAGTGGGCTTACCGCGAGCGCTTTGAAAAGGCCGGTATCATGGCCTTGCTGGGCAGTGGCTTTGACCCGGGCGTCACCTCGGTTTTCTGTGCCTATGCCTTGAAACATCACTTTGATGAGATCCACACCATTGATATTCTTGATGCCAACGGCGGCGACCACGGCTATCCGTTTGCCACCAATTTCAACCCGGAAATC
>DMJC01000149.1 GCA_003451915.1 Clostridiales bacterium | reverse complement strand
CCAAAAGACTGGTAACTTTTCTCAAACGAAAGCTCGGCATCGATGCTGTACAACTGGGGATTCGCCATCTGGTATCGAGTTGTAATGTATGCGCTGCTTCCACGATAGATAATCAGTGCGCCCTCTGAGTCCTGTGGCATCGTGATATCCTCCCACCAGGCCCGATTGTAGTCGGTTAAACCTTCTGCTGACGATATGCTGCGTCCCCAGCGCGGGAAATGTATCAGGACATCTTTGACGATTTCACTGTTATCACAGATGACTCGCATTCTTTCTTCGGCAGCGGCCACTTCAATCAGATCAGCATAATCCTGGACATAACCGGTGTTCATAGCCAGAGAGTTCCAGTTCTGGGTGGCATAGGCATTATAAATCGCCCTTTTGGCATTCGATATCTGATGATCAATCATCTGAATCTGGCTGATTCCGGCATTGCGTAAAGCTGTTGTTTTTTCAGCTTCCAGCATTTTCATGCTGGTGATGTACGAATACAGATACACAGCACAGAGTATGACGATCACTGCCATGAACGCAGCCGTCAATTTCAGAAACAGCGTATTGTGAGGAATTCTTCTCGTCATGATCATCCGCCTGCCAACATAGCATTGATGTCGTCTTCAGCCTGCTGTCCGCCTGATTCATACCATTCGCGGACAAAACTGTCGTAAATCCCGACGTCGTCGGCGCCCATAATAATCCGTGTACAAGTTTCATGCCAGCGGTTGTTGAGAATATCAAAGCTGAGACGGGCAGAAGCTGGTTCCGGGCCATAATAGTCTGAGAAAAAGGGTGTGACCTCGGTCGTATAATATTTGATCGCTGTGACTGTGGCGTTATCCGGACGATAATACTGATATTCAGCCCATTGGCTGAGATCTCCGTCCAGATAGCGCAGGCAAAGCTTATATTTCTCGGTTTCACTGCGGCTCAGGCCAGATGGACTCTTTTCGGCCAGCGCCCGGGCGACATTGATATTCTCACTGAGATCATTGGCCACACTGGTCCGTAAAACAGCCAATTCCTCGACCGGCACGCCATCGGGTGATTTGACATAAGTATCATAATAGAGGTCTTTGTCCTTAGAAAAAACTTTGTCAACATAAAGATTCAGCATTCTGATGGCAGCCTCAGGGGTTGCACATTGTGAAGAAATAACGTTGTAAGCTGCCGGTCCATGATAGGAAAACGGTCGGGCCGGATGTCCGTCAGGCAAACCTGTCGGTATCGTAAAGGCCTGCCATTCGGCTGTGACCCGATGGTCAGTCGTGTTATCTAAAATATGGAATGGCAGATATTTGTATTCAAAAGCAATTCCAGCCTGATCATCGGCAAACATTTTATAATAACGGTCAACGGGCAGCGCACCGAATTCCGGATAAACCAAACCCTCCTGATATAGCCGCTGTAAGTAAATCAGAGCGTTTTTCATTTCCGGAACAAAAGATACAGTTGAATAATGCAGTTTGCCATCAATGCCAAAGTACCAGCTCCAGAACGGCTGTGCGCCGAACATATTGAAAATCGGCCCGAATTCCCACAGGCTCCGGGTGCTCAGCAAACCAAGTGTGTCATCGCGGCCATTGCCGTCAGGATCCTGATGAACAAAGGCGTTGAGCACAACCTCGAGATCTTCTGCCGTTTTCGGCACTTCGAGATCCAGCTTCCTGAGCCAGTCTGTGCGGATCCACATCAGCTGAATATTATCGGTATTGCCATAAACATGAGGTAAAGCATAGATTTTGTCGTCAATTGTACTGCTCTGAATCGAATAACCGCCGTCGCTTTCGAGAATCTGACGTGTCAGGGGACTGGCGTGCTGATCGATCAGCGTCGTCAAATCCGCAGCGAGTCCAAGTCTGACGGCAAATTCAAATTCTAGACGGCCAAGGCCAGGCATCAGGTCAGGCACGACACCGGCAGCCAGCTGCTCACTCAAAGTCGGGCTGTCAATACCACCGGCTTCCCATTTGGGTTCGATCACAATACCGAGTTCTTCAGCATACGCATCGATCCATGGATTATTAAAATAATCGTATTTCTCCGAGTCTCCTGTCCAAAGACGTCCTGGTACAGTCAATGTGATTGGCGGATTATATTGACCTTTATCAATCTGCTTGGTTTCGCTTGGCACAGTGTTCCGGGCACAAGCGGCTGACAGAGTCAGCAGGATAAATATGAGTGATAATGTCAAAACNNAGCCTTCTTCAATATTAAGTATAGACCAGATTATCCTGGATGACTATTCCAATTCATTTGTTTTATCGCCATATCTTTGCTTTTTGTATGCTTTTTCATAAAAGGCAAGACTATAATTAGATAATTTGTTGTCTATTATCACCATAATCCACGTCAGCGAATTGCGTATGCGCAATCGGCCGGAAGCCCGTTTCAGAGCTGCTTTTCTTGTAAGATCTTTCCATATATTTATATTTTATACATTACATCTGTTTTTCAACTCGGAGTCTTGCAATCCTGCATGAAAATATGTTTATCCTTATCTGTGCGTGTTAGAATGTAAGAGTCAAAAAAGCACGCTGAAAAAAGGAGGTTGCAACAATGATGTTAAACATTCCTCAATCAGATTTTCCGACAATAAGCGAATCAAGAAATAAGATTACTTTTGGCACATGGGTCTGGCGTTCAGCTGAAATCGACCACCCGGATAAAGTCTTGAACTTTCTGGTTCCGCAGGGAATTAACGAGATCTACCTGGTTCATGATCCCCTCAGACAGTTTGAGAAATATCGTCATTTTGTTGCGCAGTCAGCAGCTGCAGGTGTTCGGGTTTCGCTGATCGGGGCCAAAGCTCATTGGGTCCTGCCGCAGGGTTATTCCGAAAGAGACGAGTTTTTCGATTTCTATGAGCGATATCAGTCTGAAGCAGCTGTCAATGAACGGTTTTACGGTCTGCATATGGATATCGAACCGCATCAGCTGGCCGAATGGCAGAGTGACAATCCCGGCACTGTCCGTGATTATTGCGAATTTGTTTTACTGGCCCGACAGGTAGCTGACCGGACGGGAACTTTGCTGGAACTCGACATCCCCTGCTGGTTTGACCGGTTTCCCTGCCAGGATGTCAATGGTGATGCCATCCATCTGACCGAATTCTGTATTCGCCATGCCGACACGACACTTTTTATGTCTTATCGCGACAATGCCCCAGCAGCTGTCGAGTTCGCTCAGGTCGGACTGAATCTGGCACAGCTATACCATAAAAAGATAGCCCTGGCTTTCGAAACCGGTCATATTTACGAGGAAATCAACATTACTTTTGATCATCTGGGCACAGTCCCGCTGATGCGCGAACTTGACAATCTTCGGGAAATTGTTTCATCCGAATACAAAATTCCTGCTGTTGGCTATGCGGTTCACCATTACAACTCCTGGGCGGTTCTGCCGCCCGACGGCAACCCGCTCGGCGACGATTTTCCTTATGACAATCCCAATTATTCATTTTTATTGCAAACAAAAGGCAAAGCCTGATAAAAGCGGAGGTCAATTATGCTGCAAGTGGTCTTGAATGTTCCTTCTGATCTGGATCATCTTAAAAGGGGACTAAAACAACTGAGTGCTTTTCTGCCATCAGAACTGACTGGCCGCATTACTGCCACGTGGTCTGAACAGCCAGGCCTTACGGCCGCTGCCCATACTGAGGGTTATCAGCTGCAGTTCAACCGGGCCTGCGAACTGTTCCGTGGCATCGGTCTGATCGCTGCCGGCAGTGTTCTGCCTGACGGTTCGATGGCACAGCAGCTGCCTTTCCGATCGCTAGGCGTCATGTACGATTGCAGCCGCAACTCAGTCCCGACCGTCGCAACCGTTAAGCAAATCCTCAGCCGCATGGCCTTGATGGGTTACAATGTCCTGATGCTATATACCGAAGATACCTATACTCTCGCGAGTCGTCCTGAATTCGGACATTATCGCGGGCGTTATTCACCAACCGAGCTGAAAGAAATCGATGACTTTGCCTGGCAGCTGGGCATCGAAATGATTCCCTGCATCCAGACCCTTGCTCATCTTGAACGTTTCTTGCGCTGGCAGTCAACCGACAGCCTGCGCGACAACCAGCACATTCTGCTCAGCGAAAATGCTGCAGTCTACAGTCTGATTGATGAAATGATCACGAGTGTCAGCAGTTGCGTCCGTTCGCGCCGGATTCATCTCGGGCTGGACGAAGCACATGGCCTGGGGCTGGGCCGTTATCTGGAGCAGAACGGTTACCGGCGTCCGGAGAAAATCATGCAGACCCATCTCGAGGCAGTCGGGCAGATCTGCAGCCGTCATGCGCTCAAGCCGATGATGTGGGGTGACATGATCTTTCGCATGAACATCGCCGGTGCCGGTTATTATGATCAGGATGTCGTGCTGCCGGCCGGAACCGGTGATATTATCCCCAAATCCTATGATGTTGTTTACTGGGACTATTACCATACTGAAGAAGCATTTTATGAAAAATACATTGATGAGCATCTAAAGCAGGGCATCAAGCCCCTGTTTGCCGCCGGCGTCTGCAGCTGGATCGGCATGGTGCCTAACCTGGTGCGTACGGCGGCCACCACCCGCAGCAGTGTCCAGGCTGCTTTAAAAAAGCAGCTGGATGACATGTTCCTCTGCGTTTGGAAGGATGACGGCGGTGAAGGTCTGCCCGGCCCGGATTTTCTGGGCATGATGATGTATGCTGAATACTGTTATAACCAGGGGCAGCAAGATCTGCCGGCCTGGCGCCGTCAGGCGCCGGTCATGACCGGCGCGTCATATGACAGCTTCATGGCGGTCGGCAGTATCGACGAAATCCAGGAAGGCCTCAGCCTGGCTGGTCTCGAAGCGCCCAACCCCCATAAGTACTTCCTGTGGCAGGATATCCTGCTCGGCCAGTTTGACTGCGAGGCGGCAACTGGCGATTATGCCGCCGTATACACCCGTAAAGCTGGTGAATTGGCCGCCTTGCTCTCAGCTGGTGAATACCAGCCGGAAGCTCTGTACGGCTTGCGTCTGGGCTACTTGCTCTGCCGTCTGCTGGCATACAAAGTTGATCTCGGCGTTCGTTTGAAAAGTGCTTACGACAGCGGTGATCAAGTGAAACTGGCTGAGCTGCGCGAGCTGATTGCCGGTGAGTATCCGCAAAGGATTCGCGAGCTGCGGGATTGGCATCGTGACAGCTGGTTTCATTTTTACAAACCATTCGGCTGGGAAATTGCTGACCTCAAGTACAACCATCTGCTGGGGCGGGCAGAAACAGCCTGTTACCGGCTCGATGCCTATCTTCGGGGTGAAATCAGCCAGATTGACGAGCTGGCGCAGGATCGCCTGACCTCTGTCGGCCGGGTGCCTGCAGGGCCTGTCAATTTACCGCATTTCAACAATTTCCTGAACGCTGCCACAGTCGGCCAGATTTAAGCAGGAGGATCATATGAGCAAAGATAATTTAAAAATTGCTATCGTCGGTGCCGGTATCTGGGGCGAAAACCATGCTGCCATTTATCAGGATCATCCCTGTGCTGAGGTTGTGGCGGTCTGTGACCAAAATCTGGACAAAGCCCGCCAGCTGGCCGGCAAAATCGGCGTTGATGCTGTATTCATCAGTCACCAGGATTTGCTGGCGCATTCAGATTGTGATGTGCTGGCAATCGTCACACCGGATTTTGCGCACACCGACATCGCTGTAGCCGCGGCCCGGGCAGGCCGCAGCATGATTATCGAAAAACCGCTGGCTACAACTCGAG
>DMJC01000004.1 GCA_003451915.1 Clostridiales bacterium | reverse complement strand
GATCATGCCGCCGCTGAACATCATGGTGAATACCAGATACAGTGTCATGATATTCTTGAGCTTGGTCTCGCGGCTGATGGCATAACCGCCCAGAACATTCAGCACGAAACCCAGCGAGACGGTCGAAACAACATAGATGATAGTATTGAGATACCCCGTGATGACGCTGTTGTCGCGGAAAATCAGCAGGTAGCCCTCCAGTGTCGGTGTGCCGACAGGCACGAGAACCAGGCCTTTGTAAGTCAGCAGCTGAAAACCGTCAGAAATCGATGACATCAGCACATGCCACATCGGAATGATGCAGATAAAAGCCAGAACCAAAACCAGGATCAGCATCACGATGTCGGCTGCCCAGCCAAGCACGGTCGGTTTCTCGACCATGCCGCCATGATATTTGCTGTGGTATGTTTTAATCACATTACTCATCTCATCCCGCCTCAAAACAGTGAAAACTTGGTCACGCGTTTATTCAGATAATTGGACGCTACCAGCAGAATGGTGCCGACAACCGACTGAAACAAGCCGGATGCCGCGCCCAGTCCGAAGTCTGGTGCCGGACCGAAGGCCATGCGGAAGGTGTAGGTGAAGATTGCGTCGGCCACAGCATAGGTTTGCGGCATGTACATCAACAGGATTTTGTCGAAACCAATGCGGAATATAATACCGATCTGCAGGGTCAGCATCATGATGATCAGCGGCATGATACCGGGGATGGTGATTCTGAAGACGCGCTGCCAGCGGTTTGCGCCGTCAATGGCAGCAGCCTCGTGCAGATCACCGCTGATGTTGGAAATTGCCGCAACGTACATGATTGAGCCGTAACCGAAACCCTGCCAGACGCCGGACAGGGTGTTGATCAGCCAGAAAACCGGCGGATTCGGGTTGGCCAGCCAGTTTTGCTGCTCGAAGCCTAAAGTGCTCAATAGTGCCGTCAAAACGCCGTCAAATCCCAGAAAGATCTGGATCAAGTTGACCACGACCACCACTGCGACAAAGTTGGGCAGGTAGGTGATGGTCTGGCAGGCCCGGCGCACTCGCTTGAAGGGCATTGAGGTGATGATCAGGGCAAAGATGATCGGGGCCGGGAATCCCAGAATCAGGTTGAAAAGGCCCATGATCACGGTGTTGCCGACCGCCCGGGGAAAAGCTTCGCCGCTGAAAAGCTCGACAAAGTTGTCCAGGCCGATCCATTTGCTGCCGAAAACACCGCGCGCGACCCTGAATTCCTGGAAGGCCATGACAATGCCGAACATCGGCAGGTAGTGCAGCAACAGAAAGTAGAGCGCAACCGGTAAAAAAATCAGATAGACAACCTTGTTGCGCTGCCAGTCGGTTTTCCAGGTGACACGGGCTGATTTGCTTATGCCGCTCATGCTTGAAACTCCTCGTAGAATTAAGCGGCAAGGCTATCCCGATTTTACCCGTAACAGCCTCGCCTGTTAACAGTCAGTCGGATCAGTTGCCGGTCGTGACCTTGCCGCGCAGGGTGGTGTCAATGGACATCGGGGTGTCGGCGCCGTTAAAGCTGCCGACGACATCAGCCTTGTAGGGAACGTCGACTTCAATGCTGTTGGCTGTGGCTGATCCAAAGTCAGGAACGCCGGCGATTTCACCTGCAGTTTCAAAATTGAAGGTGTACTTGTAAATCTCAGCGACGGTGTAGGTGCCCTTATCGACTTCCATGTCGGCGTTGACTGCGGCGACAAAGATGAAAGCCTTCACGGTGCCGTCAGCGAAGCAGTCAATGTGCATGTCGACGCCCATCGGCAGACCGACCTGGATGCCCTCGGCTTTGAAGCTGATGACAGCCGCTTCACCAGCGCTGGCTGAGAGTTCGACGGCTTTGCCGTTTTTGGTATAAGTGGCGCCCTTATCGGATCTGACCAGCGTGTATTCAGCGTTATTGTTGTCAACTGAGGTCAGGGTGAAGCTGCCGTCGTCATTCATGACCCAGGTTCCTTCTTCGCCCATGTCGCCGGTGTAATCAGCAAAGCTCTTGTCATGGTAAAGAACCAGATTGGATCCGGCCTCACCGCCCAGATAATACTGAGCGACGACGACAGGCTGTTCTTTCGTGATATCATAGACAAAATCCGCCTTATGCAGCATGGTCTGATGGTTGGACATGCCACCCAGTGAAATATCAATGATCTCGTCGCCGACATAAGCACCTTTCTGTTCTTTACCATCATAACTCTTAAACAGGACATACTGTTCGGCAGTTTCTTTTGCATTGTCTTCCAGCGTATCCCAGTTTTCATCAGCACCAGGCCCGACACTGTATTCCAGCGTTCCGTCAACCAGTTCATACTGACCGGCTTCGATGACGCCGCCGTCAAAGAAGAACGCATAGTACGTGCCGTCTTCATTGAAGTGAATGTAGGTTTCCAGATCGACCGGCGGATTTTTCCATTCGAAGCGGCCCGCCAACAGAGGATTTGCCGGTTCAGTGGTGGTTGGCGCAGCAGTAGTGGTTGGCGCAGCAGTGGTGGGGACTGTCGTTGTCGGCGCGCCTGCGCAGCCGGCAAGTGAGAGTATGGCCAAAGCCATGATCAGAGCCAATGAAACGAGGGTTTTCCTTTTCATTTTCCTACCTCCTGGAATTCATCGATTACAGATTTGTACATCTTGTACAAAGTCAGCATACTCGTGAGGGTTACAGGGGGCAAATAAATCACCATAAGAGACTTAAAAGTTATTCATATTCGCCAAAAATTGTATAGAGGGATGGTTTATATCTTTTTTGATAAATAGAATTTCAGTCGAATTATTAGCCAATAAATAAGTATTTAGGTCATTATATGTAACATATTATACATTATTTAGCCTTTATTAACATTGATGATGATAATCAAGCTACATCTTGAAACAGCTCATTTGGCTATGTGTATTTTGTCAACACTTCAGATTGAGTTGTCGCAAAATCTGCGACAACTGGAATTTTGCAAGCTATTCTTGGATCGATCAGCCAATAAAATAGGTCTCTTCCCTGCCAACGGTAAAATTCTCGGGCATGGCCTCCGGGATTTCAAACGATGATGTCATTGTTTTCCTCATGCCATCCTCGCTGCTCTGATACAAGGCTTCGAAAACTTCGACCGCATGTGCGGCCATTTCTTTGGCAGCCCGGTTTCTTCGGCCNNCGGCCCGTGCGAATCGCCCAGGCCATGTCGGCAACACCAATACCGCGCGAATTGTCTGAGAATGTAAACTGGCTTTCCAGCACAGTCCCTTCAGTCCGTTTGCTCCAGTCGGTGTTCTGCGGGGCGAAAGCCACTTCGCCGCCCATGTAGTTGGCACAGGGCAGCCTGAGAATGCCCTTCTTGCCGAAGATTTCAATGCCCCCTTCATCCTGCAGGATGCTTTCGCCATTGAGATGTATGGTGCCGCAAACACCGCTCGCCAATTCCAGAAAGCCAAACAGCTGGGTTTCGTCGGCAATCGTATAGTCCTGGCCAAATTCCGGATGGCTAGGTATACAGTTTTTCCGGACGTGCATCGGATTTTTGCGAATCCCGGCAACCTTTCTGACCGGACCCAGCATGCTGAGAACCTCGGTCAGGTAGTAGATACCATAATCCATGCCGATGCCGCCGCCCGGGACACGTAATGATGGCGCGAAACTGGTTAGTATATCCAGATTCCGGTTGGCCTGAATGTGAAAAGAAGTCACCTCGCCTGTCAGGCCTTCACGAATGGCTTTGCAGCCGGTCTGGCAGGCGCTGCCCATGAAAGTTTCCGGTGCGGACCCCAGATACAGTCCCTTTTCGTCCGCCAGCCGGCACAGGTCGCGGGCCTGCTGAAATGTCTCAGCCATGGCCTTTTCAGTGAATACATGCTTCCCGGCTGACAGTGCAGCTTTGATAATTTCGAAATGCGCATCGGCTGGCGTCAGGTTGACAATGATGTCGATATCGGTGTCCTGCAGCATGGCTTCATAGGTTGTTGCTTGTATGCCATACTGACTGGCTTTCTTCGCGGCTTTATCAAAATTGCGCGAGCAGATCGATTTGACATTCAAAATCTCAAAGCGATTGATCATGTTTTGCAGAAAGATATCGCTGATCGCTCCAGCTCCGGTGATCCCGACTGTCATCTGTGTCGAATTCAGGTTGCTCATGGTTTTATTCCTCCAAAGCAGTTGTCTAATAACAGTATACACATGTGACCGAAAATCGGCGATAAATGATCATCTCGATCTAACGCGCTATTATTACAAATTTTATTTATATAACATATATTCTTGATATATATATAATTTAATGTTATATTATAAATATCTTTGTTATATTAGGAGTGATTACATTGATTTTACCGATTATATCCTATCTGAAAAACACAGTCGATGAAAACGCAGAGATTGAGATTTGGCAAAATCCTTCAATGTTTCCAACGATATTGAAAGACCTGAATAATTTCTATCGTTTATGCATTCTGGATAAAGAATGCATACTGATTAAGCCGGTTGGAGAACTGCAGGGGATCAATTCAATTCAAAAGCAGATCAGACAAATCAGTACTCTATCAGATATGCCTTCAGTTTTATACTTAAATAAAATATCGGATTACAGGCGAAAGAGTTTGATACATAATAGAATTTCATTCATTGTAGAAGACGGCCAGATGTTTTTACCCTTTTTAGCTCTTGATCTGAAAAAAGCTGCAAAAAAGTTTTACAACAGATCAAATAGTTTTTCTCCTGTAGCCCAAATGGCCTATCTATTCTTTTTATATGCTAAAGACCAGAAGGCTAACGCAACAGATTTAGCTAAGTTGCTCGAAATCAGCATTATGGATGCGTCTCGTGCGCTACAAAGTTTATATAGTTTAAATTTGCTTACAGTCGAAACTAGCGGCAAAACTGGCCGCAGCAAAATTTATCAACGAATTGATGATCCTGAATATTTTATTCAAGGACTCAATAAACTTCGGTCCCCGATTAAAAAACGAGTATATTTGAAAAATGATATTCCAGGATCTTTGATTGCAGGACTGGATGCTTTATCAAGTTTATCCATGCTTAATCCACCTCAAAACTCTGTGCGGGCGATAGGATATTTGCAGTATAGAAATTCTCAACTTGAGAAAGTTGAAAACCTCGAGATTGTAAATGACATGCAAGTAATCGAACTTGAAGTTTGGCATTATAATCCATTGCTCTTTTCTAAAAATATAGAAGTCGACAAATTATCATTGTACTGTTCTTTGAAAGATAGTAATGATGAGAGAATTGAAATAGCATTAGAAGAAGTATTGCGAGGTGAATCATGGTACATGGCTTAGAATTATTCAAAAAATATTTCTACGAATACAACGACCAATATGTTTTGATAGGTGGAGCAGCATGTGATATTTTACTTAATGATCTTGGGAATTCTTTTAGGGCAACCAAGGATTTAGATATCGTTTTGATTATCGATCAACTCGATGTAAACTTTGCAAAAACATTTTGGGAGTTTATTGAAAAAGGGGGTTACAAACATCTCAATAAAAGTAATGGAAAAGAACAGTTTTATCGTTTCAGCCACCCTGAAAATTTATTATACCCGACAATGATAGAGTTGTTCAGTCGAAAACCTGTTTTTGTCGACCATGATCTTGATTCAAGATTAGTGCCGATCCATGTCGATGAAGCCGTCGTTAGTCTGTCTGCGATTATAATAAACGATTCTTACTATGATGTATTATTGACAGGTAAAATTATTATCGATGGATACTCAATCATTAATATCGAAACCATAATTTTGTTTAAAATTAAGGCATGGCTTGATCTGACGTCACAATCTGCCAGTGGAATTTCGGTTGATTCGAGAAATATAAAGAAACATAAGAATGATATATTCAGATTGCTTGTGTTTGTTTTACCAGGTCGTCAAATTGTCGTCCACGATGAAATAAAAAATGATGTGCAAAATTTCATCGAATTGATTGCAGATGATAAAGTCGATTTGAGAAATCTGGGAATAAGAAGCAGACGTTTTGACGAACTAATACAAATCCTAAATCTATTATTTGTTTAATAGATTGTCCAATATTGATAGTTGTCTCACCTAAACTGAGAAGAACTTTAGCCCGTCAGCTGATATAATCAAATCAGGTCATGGCGGGAGGTCAAGGTTTTGGAAGTTACTCTTTTCGAATCAATCGATCATTCGCAGGTTTTTCCGGCGAAGGTTTTTGTAACCGCGATTGAAAGCTCCAGCTTTCACTGGCATTACGACCTTGAGCTGATCATTGTACTCAAGGGTATGGTTCAGGTTGTTCACGGCCCTGAACGTCTGAATTTGAGAGTCGGTGATATTTTCCTGATCAACAGCAAAGTTGTCCATGCCTATCATTCGAATGACCGTGACAACCTCTGCCTGTTTATCCAGTTCCCCTTATCTGTCTTTGCGCAAATTTCCGGTGAAGGACAGACCATCTATTTCAACCTGAACAGCGCTGATCTGGCCTATCTGCCGGTCACTGGCTTTCAGCCACTGATTCGTTCAGCTTGCCGACTCGGGTATTACAGCCGGCAAAAGACAGCTGGAGCCGGTTTTCGCGCGGCAGGGGCGCTGGCCGACCTGCTGGCCAATTTTATTGATCACGTTCAGTATGAACTTCACGGAACAACGTCAGGCAGCGAATCTGAAGCTGATCTGACGGCCCGGATCAGTTCATTTGTCGACGATCATTTAGAAAGCCCTTCTCTTGCAACCGATCTCAGCACTGCACTCCATCTCCATGACAAAGCCATCTACCGCTGCCTGAAAAATTCGCTCGGCATCTCGCTGAAAGAGCTGATCGACACGGCACGTGTAGAAAAAGCACGGCAGCTTCTTCGCTCACGATCAGCGAATATTATGGACATTGCCGAGCAGTGCGGCTTTATCAGCGAGGCGACTTTTTATCGGGTCTTCAAAAAATACACCGGTCTGACCCCGGCTGAATATCGCGATCAAGGCACTGGTAAGCAGACCGATCAGATTATTCAAGGTTATCTCAGCTACAACGCAAATGAAGCCGATCAGCTGCTGGCCAGTCTTGCCTTCGAACCCGCGAAACACAATAACTTTGCATACGGTTTCAATAACAGGTCCCCAAAGGAGGTCCCCATGAACATCTGCCAGAATCCCCTTTACTCATTTGCTGAACGGGCAGCCGATCTGGTTTCGCGCATGACGCTCGAGGAGAAGATCATGCAGGTCGGCAACAACGCCGCCGCCATTCCCCGTCTCGGCCTGCCGCGTTACGATTACTGGAGCGAAGCATCACACGGTTTTTTCGGGCCATTCGAGGTCAAAACCATGGATGTCACCAGCTACCCGGTCTGTCTGGCCATGAGCCAGAGCTGGGATGCCGAAAAGATCCACACGGTCACTCAGGCCATCTCGGACGAAATCCGCGCGCATCACAATCTCAATGATGTCGAGCTGCACATGTGGTGCCCGACCATCAATCTGGCGCGCGATCCGCGCAACGGCCGCAGCGACGAAAATTTCGGCGAGGATCCTTTCCTGGCCGGCAAGCTGGCCGCCAGCTACATCCGCGGCCTGCAGGGCGAGGGTGAGAGCGACTATGTCAAGGTCGTCGCCACCCCCAAGCACTACGCGCTCAACAGTTCTGAGAACAACCGCCATTCCGGGTCGTCCAATGTTGACGAGGCCACGCTGCGCGAGTACTACACCAAGGTCTTTGAATATGCCATCCGTGAAGGGCACGCCCAATCGATCATGACGTCTTACAACCGCATCAACGGGGTGCCTGCTTCGGTCAATGACCAGCTGCTGACCACTCTGCTGCGTGAAGAATGGGGCTTTGATGGTTTCGTCGTCTCGGACTGCGGGGCGGTCGCCGATTGTTATGCCAATCCGATGCATATCATGATGGGCGGCATGGGACACTATTATTGCAAGAGTCTGGAAGAAGCGTCAGCGATGACCTTGACTGCCGGAACTGACATCAGCTGCGGGTCCGAACACAAGAAAGCTCTGCTGAGTGCCCTGCGTCATGGCCTGATTACGGAGGACATCATCGACCGCGCCATTATCCGGACACTGCTCACTCGTTTCCGCCTGGGTCTCTTCGACGACCCGTCGCGTGTTCCGTTTTCCCGATACGGCAGCGAACGTGTCTGCAGCCCGGCGCAAACCGCACTGAGCGTCGACATGGCTAACGATACGATAGTCCTGTTGAAAAACGAGCGCAACCTGCTCCCGATCAACACCAGCCAGGTCAAAAACATCCTAGTTGTCGGTCCGAACGCGATTTATCGTCAGCTCGGCGGCTACAGCGCCGGTCAATCAGCCGGGGTTGACACAATCGTCAGTACGATGGCGCTGGCCGGTATCCGCAGTCAGGCTGCGACAGCTGGCATTGAGGTCAGTTACGAAAAGGGCTGGTGTATCGGCAAAGAATTTGGTCAGGGTAATATTTTTGAATCGCTGCCTGGCTTTGACCCGGCTGAAATGATGATTGACATCAATCCCGGTGTGGAGGGCGATGATCTCCGTGCCGTACTGTCAGCAACCTTCGGTGGTCGCGAGGGAACTGTCAAGCGTCATGTGCCGGAAGATCCCGACTATCGCGGCGATGAGCTGGCGCTGATCGACCGTGCCGTGGCTGCCGCCCGCAAAGCTGACCTGGTCGTGGTCATCGCCGGCACCGATGAATCGACCGGCAGCGAGGAGAAGGATCGCGAGACGCTCGACCTGCCTTATGGCCAGGATGAAAAGATTCAGCGCCTGATCGCTGCCAATGCCAATACTGTGGTGGTGGTGGCCATGGGTGCCGTGACCGGGAACTTTATCGAGCAGGCTCCTGCGCTGATCAATGCGCATTTTGCCGGTCAGGCTCAGGGTGAAGCCATCGCCAACATCCTCTTCGGCAAGGTCAACCCCAATGCCAAACTCAGCGCCACCTGGTATAAGAGTCTGGCAGACCTTCCTCACATAAACGACTATGGGCTGAAAAAGCAAGACACCTATGACAAAAAAGCTCGTACTTACCAGTATTTTGAACAGCCTGTCCTCTTCCCGTTTGGTTTCGGCCTGAGTTATACGAACTATGAATACAGCAACCTGCGGCTGGTTTCTTCACAGCTCGATGCCAATGACACCCTGCAGGTCTCGGTCGATGTCACCAATGCCGGTAGTCGTGACGGTTCTGAAATCGTCCAGCTCTATGTCGCCAAAGTTCTGCAGGGCAAGCAGCGCGACAACAAGCCGCTGCGGCAGCTGCGCGGCTGGGCAAAGGTCTGGCTCGCCGCCGGCGAGACCAGGACGGTCAGTATCGCAGTTCCGCTATCTGAGGTTACCTTCTGGAGTAACCTGAAAAAGAAGATGGTGGTCGAATCCGGCACCTACAGGGTTGAAGTCGGCCGCAGCTCAGCTGATCTGCCCTGTCAGACGGAATTCAACGTCAACGGGGAGTGGCAGGCTGCCCTGAGCACGGTCTATGCTGTCGCCAGCCGTTATGTTCTGCCGGTCGGTGCCGAGAGCCGGATCCGGGTCGCTGCCACCCTGGCTGACACAAGCCATCTTGATCTTGTACAGTATCCGCCGCAGTTCGCCAGCTCAGACCCAGCTGTGGCCACAGTCGACAGCCACGGGACTGTGAAAGCCGTCACTGCCGGCGTCGCCACAATCAGCTGTACTGTCGAATATCAGGGTCAGCAAAATTCGGCCGCGGTTGCAGTTGCAGTCAAAGCCGACGCATGATGCCCGAATCAGATTTACTGGATATCTGTGGTCCGGGTCAGCCTCTGCTGGCCCGGACTGCCATCGGCACCCTGCTGGCCAACCTTGGCCAGGGTTGGGTGCCGTTCGATTTCAACACGTTTTATGCCGGCTTGTATCCGGAATGCACCTACACTGCTCTGACATACACCGGCAGTGAATTTTTTCTGGCCGGCCTGGATGGAGGTGGCTGTCCGCATCTGTTCACATCGCTGTTGGGCGGCGTCTGGGAAATGCGCAGTCTGAGCGCTGTACATCCGTTGCTGGGCACGCAGCAGGTCAGCTGCGAAATTATCCAGATCCTTCATGACGCGGAGCAAAACCAGACTTTTCTGATTTGCCGGCGGGGCCAGCTGGTCACCCTGTCTGATTGCCCCAAGTGCATACGGATCTGTCAGGTCACAACAGGCGAGCTGACCGGCGGTCGGCTTGAAGCTGATCAGATCTGCCTCATGAAATCAGATGGGACTATGCTTAATCTGCCTATTCAGGATATCGCTCAATTGCGAGTGACCTTCTCATTCGCACAGCAGCACCTGCAGCTTAACCCCGGTGTAATCGTCGATCTGCGTCTGCCGGCTGAATTTGCCGAAAAAAGCCTTCCAGGCAGCATTCAAGTGCCGATGGAAGGCTTTTACGATTGGCTCAGCGGGCAGAGTCCGTCCCGATCTTTATTTTTTGTCTGCCGGACCGGCCTGATGGCTGATGATGCTGTCCGCCTGGCACGATCTCAGGGATTTCGTCAGGCCTGGTCACTAGGCGGGATTAGATTTTCAGGTTAATACCCGAATGGAGCCCTGGTTGGTGAAGGGTGAAAATTGAAGGGTGAAAGGTGAATGGTAGTGTCGCTTTGCGAGATTT
>DMJC01000019.1 GCA_003451915.1 Clostridiales bacterium | reverse complement strand
CGCCAGACCTGCCGGGGTGACGACAGTCATCAAGGCGTTGGGATAGTTGTTACCACCGAGATTGAGCGAGGTGATCAGACCGGTCACGCGGCTGGTGGTCGGCAGATGGAACTGGTCCTTCTTGGGGATGAAGGGGAACATCAGGATAATGTTGACCAGGATACCGGCGGTCAGCGCTATCGCGATATTCCAATGCAAAATGGTGTAAATGACAAATACGGTGATCAGCGGCAGAATGGCGATCCAGAAGTTCGGGAGTTTGCGCTCTTCTTCTTCGATCTTGGCGACAGGGCCGTACTCGAAGACTTCACCTTTATTCATGGCCTTGATGACCATGTGGGTCAGCGTGAAGTAACCGGCAACAGCAATGATCAGTGATGAAATAAGGCCCGGGATGAGACCGGCGGTGGGAGTCAGGTCGTGGACGCCAGCCATGTTGGCTGCTGCGAGACCCATGACATTGTAAATCTGGGGAGCGCCCGGCGCGGTCATGAAAGCGCAGTTGAGGGCGAGCATGGCCGGAACATAACGGCGGGGAATGTTGACTATTTCAGCGACAATCATGCAGATCGGGAACATCGTGAAGACCATGATGTAGCCATCGATACCGCCCATGGTCAGCAAGCCGGACATGACGAGCAAGACGAACAGGGCAATGCGGACCTGCTTAGGGCCTGTAGATTTGATAACGAATTTGTTGGTCAATGTTTTGGCGATCGAAGAGGCGGCGCCGGTGTCGGTAAAGATTTTACCCAGGATAGCGCCCAGGAAGATGATCGAGAACAGGGAGAAAGCGACATCAAACATGCCGTAAATAAATGCTGACTGAAAAATCTGAGCTTTGTTGAGAACAGCGTCCAGACCGGTTCTTGCCAGAATTCCCTGGGCTGCACTGTTCATGGGATCGACATCGATAACGTTTGTGACGGCGACAATGACCGCACAGATCGGGGCCACCCAATATGATGACCAGCCTTTGTAAACTAGCAGCAGAAACAGGACAAGAGCAACGATAATACCGAGCAATCCAATGATTTCCATGTGTTTCCTCCTCGCATTTTGGACTTGGATCAGATCATAATGGGTACAACGACTTTTGTACCAAAGAGATAAAAGATTTTGGAACTGATTATTCGCATTTTCTGGCAAAAACGCGAAAATATTGCATCCGCTTTCAGTATATATTAGCAATATTAACGGGACAATGTATCAATCGTTCAAACAGCTGAAAGATAAGACTGTACAAATTTGTACGAATCATACTATAATGGCTGCAGGGTGATGAAATGCAACTGACAATGTCGATTTTAGCTGACGGGTTAGCAAATTACCGGCTGGAAACCAGCATCAGGAAACCGGCCGGCGAATTGACCGGTATCCGGCTGGGGCCTGGTCATCCGGGGGATCTTTTTGTTCATTTGTCGCAAGACGGCGATGATGTGGTCTGCTGCAGCGGGCAGGACTGTATATGGGTTTTCAAAGCCGAGGTTCACGAAGTTTTCAATACCATATCGGCTGTTGCTGAACAGCTGCAGCAATGGGAAAACCGCCTGAACGAGATTATTTACGGCGGTGGCGGCCTGGACAGCCTGATTCAATGCAGCAGCCCGATTTTGGGCAATCCGATTTTCATCGTCGATGAACGTGATATCGTTTTCGCCATGACTGATCATCCGGCCGGCACTGTCGACCCGGAATGGGACCACATGCTGCAATACGGCCGCATGCCCTATAATCGCATCAGCGCCATTTACCATGAATCCGATTTTAAACGCTTGCGTCGAGCCAGTGAATATGACAACGAACCGTTTATTTTCCAGCCACCGGGCGCAGTCACCCGCGGTATCAATTTTCGTATACCCGACCCTGCGGCAGATTCCTTTCTCGGCACGATGTGTGTTGTGGAAAGCCAGACACGCTTGACCGAAGGCCAAGTGCACAAGACGCGAATTCTGATTCAGGCGATCATCAAATGGACGAGGCTGCACCAGCACGATCACAATATGAAAAATATCAGTCATTTGTTCACCGAGCTGCTGAATGGCGTCAAAATCGATGACAGTGAAATCGCCATGACCAAGTCGCTGAATGATATGGAGAGTGATTTGTTTATTTTGGCGGTTATCCCGCCTGAATTTGCCGACCGGCTGGTCATAGCCGCGCCCGTGCTGGAACACGAAATCAGCCGCAGCCTTTGTTTTGAATATGAGAACAGTCTGCTGATGCTCTGTGTTTACGATCAGGATCAGAAAATATTCTGTGACACCTTGCAGGAAATCGCCCTTGACCTGCAAGTCCGGATCGGTATCAGCTACCCCTTTTCCGACTGGCGGGCGCTGCGCAGCGCCTTCAAACAAGCCAACATCGCCCTCGATTACAGCCGGGAAAGACTTTCACGCCTCAATTCACAGAGCGCAATGAGCTACTTGTTTTCCGAATTGTCACAGACCCTGCAGGGCAGTAATATTTTTCACCCCGCTTTACAGATTCTTCATGATTATGACCATTTACATAGTACGCAATATTTTAATACACTCTATGTTTATCTCAAGCACGAACGCAATCTGGTCTCGACAGCTGCAGCACTCTACATTCATCGCAATTCACTGGTCTACCGCATCGGCCGGATTCAGGAACTGATCGATGTTGACCTCGACGATTACGCTGTTCGCCATTATCTGCTTTTATCTTACCAATGCCACGAAAATGGAAAGAGAAAGTGAAGGATGAAGAATGAAGAATGAAAAATGAAGAATGAAAGATGAAAAGTCATACTCATCCTTCATTCTTCATCCTTCATTCTTCATCCTTAACCTTTCACCTAAAATTGCCGATGGCCGCAGCCCCAGCTCTGCCATCAGCTGCTGTTCGTACGCCTTGTAAATCTTGTGGGCATTTTCCTTTTGGCCGATTTTCAGATAATGGTCGATCAGTCCGGTCACGGCACGTTCGTCGCAGGGATCCCGATTGACAATGGCTTGCAGGGCGACGGCCGCCCGGTCATGCGCTGCCCGCCGGGTGTATTCTTCGGCCAGGCGGTATTGGATTCTTTTGAATTCTTGCTCGTAAAGGCGCTGCTGGCGGATCGCCCATTCGAAGTTTTTGTTTTCCAGAAAAGGGCTGGCGCAGAGCCGGCTTGTTTTTTCCAGCAGCTCGAGATTGTTGCTGACGGCAGCCTGCGGTAACAGGGTAGTCAGCTGGATCAGGTCACAGCGCAGCCGCTGCAGGTCAAGACGGTAGCTGTCACGCTCGCGCAGCAGCATATCCGGATAACCGCCGGCGGCCAGTGTGTTGCGCAGATAAGTGCAGGTGACCCGGAAACGGTTAGCAGCTTTTTCGGGATCGGTTTCAGGCCAAAGGGTGTCAACGATAATTTCACGCGGCAAAGGCGCACCCAGATTATTGATTAAAAGCGCGAAAAGTTCTTCGGTCTTGCCTGTCCGCCACTGGATCAGCCGGTCCTCATCACCGTCCGGATAGCAGCGAAAGCCTCCGAAGCAATTAACGACCAGGGGCACAGTCTGCTCAGTGTTTGCCAAATCACCACGGCGACGCACCAGGACATCGACCTGTTCACGCAGTTCCTGGAGACCGATCGGCTTGAGCAGATAACCTGCCGCATGCAGACGGAAGGCAGCCAAAGCATATTGATCATAAGCCGTGACAAAAATGATTTCCAGGCGCGGCCGTATGCTGAGCAGGCGCTCAGCCAGTTCAAGTCCGTCGATTCCCGGCATGTCAATGTCAACAAAAGCAACATCGATCTTGACTTGTTCCACAAAGAAAAGGGCGTCCTCGACGTTGGTGAATCGGCCGGCCAGATAAAGGCGGGGCTCATCCAGCATCACCCGTTCAAAACGGTCGAGGGCTTTTTTTTCATCATCGATGGCGATTGCCGTAAACATTTAAAACTCCTCAGCCAGCGGAATATCAAAACAGATTCTTGTGCCGGCACCAACCTTGCTGTCAATGGTCAGGCCCTGGCCGAACGTCCGGATCAGACGGGTGTGCACGTTGTACAGGCCGATTCCGTTTTCTGCCTGCGGATGCAGCATGTTAGCCTGGATAGGGCCGGGGATGCCGGAACCATTATCAGTCACGCAAATTCGGATGCAATCGCCCATTTTACGGATAACGATGTCAACCCGGCCGCCGGATGGCATGTGGCGAATCCCGTGTTTGATTGCATTTTCAACGAGTGGCTGCAGTGTAAGCGGCGGAATTCGAGTACCAAGCAATCCCGGCTCAATCTGGTAAAAGACCTCGAAATTATCGAAACGAGCCGATTCGATTGACGTATAAGCCCTGACCAATTCGATTTCCTTGCCCAAGGTTACGGTGTCGCTGAGATTGGCAAAATCCATCGTGCCGCGCAAGTACCGTGACAGCGACAAAATCAGGTCCTCAGCCAGCGCAGGATTGGTCTGGCAGCAGTCTGCAATGGTATTGAGCGCATTATACAAAAAATGCGGTTTGATCTGCACGCCGAGATAAGCAGTCTCAGTCTTGATAGCCAGGTCTTCTTTCTGGCGCAGGTCACCGGCCAGCTTCTCAGCGATCCGATAAACGCCGGCCGTCCGTTCAGCCAGCAGCACCATCTGGCTGGTCACAAACAAGGCAACCCCGGCGGTCAGCAAATAAGCACTGTTGACAATCTGCAAGAACTGCAGAATATCATTGGTGGCAGCCGCAACCAGAAAAATAATTCCGCTCAGATAATACCAGGCTGCCGGCCTGCGCAGAACGACGACTTTAATGGCGATGAACAGCCCGAACAGGCCGGTAGATGCCACACTGACCAGAAAAGGCTTGAACAGGCTGCTGTACACAAATGATGGCACCAGCAAAACCGTTAAAATATAGATAATATTGATCGCCAATAAAGTTTCACCGATCAGAGACGGGATATCCTCTTTGTAAAGCGCATGTGTGTAAATAAATATCGCAATGATGATTATCGGCACCGTCAGCGTCAAGATCCGCGAACCTACAATAAATGGCATATCAGGGATGTATTGCATCAAAAGTGTTTCATTCGAAAGTAAGCCACGGATGCCGACGGCCACACAAAGTATGCCGAAAGCGATCAGTTCGCGCTGTTTGCTCGAAATAAAATATACAAACAGATGAAATAAGCCGGCACTAAGACAGACAAAACAAAGCAGCAGATCCGCTGAAGCAGCAAAATTCTGGTCACGATGCAGCATTCGCGTCGTCCCGAGGCGCAGACTTTGACCGATACCGGCGTTGACATGATCATTATTGCGGATCAGTAAAAGCAGTTCGACCGTATCAGTATCTGTATAAAAGTCAAAAACATCAGGCGAAATATAATGCAGATCCTCGTTAGCCAGCGGCCCATTGCCGGCGATAAGCTGGCTATTGACCCAGAAACTGTACTCTGTGTAGATTTCAGGCAACTTGATGCTCAGCAGCTGGTCGGACTTGAGGCCCGTGATGCGCAAGCGATAGGTCGCCTGCCCCTCGGATGATAATGGCAAGCCCTCATAATCCGTCCAGTAACCCGGAACAGGATAATAGCCGGTCAGCCGTTCATCACGGCCGATATGGCCTGGCGGCAACAGATGGTTCCAGTAAAATGACCATTCACCATCCAGATTGATACTATCCCGGCTGGCCAGGTCCCAGCCAGATAAATCAAGCACTCCGGCTTCAGCCCGTGGCAACTTTGCCGCCTGCAATGAACAGCCGGTTGT
>DMJC01000169.1 GCA_003451915.1 Clostridiales bacterium | reverse complement strand
AATCTGCCCGGTCGTTTATGAAATAATGATCAGACTGATGGAAATCTATCGTTTCAGGAGAAAAAATTACGGTCGCTAACATTGAACTAACATGGGAGGTCAACATGGCTATTGTACAAGTGTCACCTGGAATTTGCGGCCTGCAGACAAAACTGATGATCACAGCAGACGAGGATCAGGCGGTCAGCGTCATCATCGATTCAGAATGCCCGCACATCATGGCCATGCAAGCTGAGCTAAGCGATCTGGACGGATATGTCGAATGTTTCTCCCGTTTCAGCACATCCGCTGTTTATGCAGCTGCTGACAAACACTGCAAACATCTGGCCTGCCCGGTTCCCTGTTCCATCATCAAAGGCATGGAAGTCGCCTGCGGCCTGGCATTGCCGAAAGACATCGTCATCCAGATTGAGAAGTGAAAGTCATTGCGCCGGCGAGTATAATAGACTTGTCAGGTGGCGATTTTATGAAAAGTTTGTTCGATCCAATCAAGGTCATTCTGATCTTGTTAGCTTTAATCGGCGCCATCATGCCCTTAGGCAGTTGTGCTGCATCGAATGGCGAAGGATTTGCGATCTATCTGACCCGGGACAATATTTCACCTTCTAAAATGGAAGCTTTGAGCCATGTTGAACTGGCTGACCAGCCGATTATTGCTCAAAGTGACATTATTTCCTACAACATACAGACCTGCGAGCTGAAGCTGACGAAAGATGCCTTTGAACGCATCAGTCAGCTGCAAGTTCCTACTACAGGAACATCATTTCTAGTCTGCGTTAATCACAGCCCGGTCTATTGGGGAGCCTTTTGGACGCCGATCTCCTCGCAATCGTTTGATGGTGTGACCATCTGGCAGATGCTGCCAGTTGCGGAGCCTTATATCGTCACATTCGAACTGGGTTATCCTTCTTCCGATTTCTATGGCGGTGAGGACCCTAGAAATAAACCCATCATCATTGATGCTTTAAAGAAAGCCGGTTTGCTGATCGAAGCCTTGGACATTACAAAGATCGAGTCGCTGCCCCGGTCAATGAAAGGATATGAACTTTATTCGTGGCCTGACGGCAACACCTGGAGATTTACCTTGATCACCGGGACCAATCGCAATAAAACGCTGGCTGAAATAACGACAGGCGAAAGTTATATCTCGGAGACCGGCTGGATCAACATCCACGTCACCGGGGTGGACAAGATCAAGGATGTCTTGAGCAAGATTCCGCAAGGCGAGTTTGTCAGTTGGCTTGACGGCGGATTCGTCACCGAAAAAGACGGGCTGACGCTGCCGCCGCAGCAAATCATTGATGAAGTCGTTGATTTTGCGGTCGCTCAAGGTTTGGATATGAGGAAGCCAAAATAGCAAAAGACTCATGATCGACATATCATAGAATTGATAGTATAACCTGAATCGTTATTGTCCGGCGATTGTTAAGCGATCGCGAGAAAGTGTCGTAGAATATTATAGAGTATAATTGTCGAATAATATATATTATTTTCATCGAAAAATGCAAACCAATATCGTCGAAAAAGCTTGACTGCACTAATACAATTTACGTGTGTATGCTGACTATCATGGCGCTCAAGTCTATCATTATCATGATGAAAAAGATAATGAGGCTGACGCGATTATTGAACTTGAGGATGGACGCTGGGGGATGTTCGAAATAAAAATCGGCTTTAATCAAGTTGAGCAGGCAGCAAGAGAATTATTATCACTAAAAAATAAATTTTTTAATGAAACGAAATCCTGCCCCTCGTTCCTGTGCGTAATATGCGGGATGACTAACGCTGCCTATAAAAGACCGGACGGTGTGTTTGTATTACCGATTACAGCACTTAAGCAATAAATAGAAATATCGGACAAGATCCTACCCGTTCAATCCCTGTAGCTCTTCCGGTACAAACAAGCCATCCCTGCGGATCAGTTCACCGTCGAACCAGACCTCGCCTCCACCATAGTCCGACCGCTGGATCTGGATCAGATCCCAATGGATCATCGACTTGTTGCCGTTGTCAGCCCGGGCATATGCCGCTCCCGGCGTAAAATGGATCGAACCGGCAATCTTCTCGTCAAACAGCGTGCTGCCGATCGGCCGTCTGATCAGCGGATTGACTCCAAATGAAAACTCGCCGACATATCGGGCACCTTCATCCGCGTCAAAAATGCGGTTCAGGGCATCATTGTCACCATCACAGGATGCCTGGACGATCTTGCCGTCAGCAAATTCCAGACTGACATTTTTATAGGTCTGGCCCCACATGTTCGAGGGTACATTGTAGGTGATCCGGCCGTTAACCGAATCGCGCACAGGGGCGGTATAGACTTCGCCATCCGGCACATTGCGGCGGCCGTAACAGCAGACCACCGGCAAGCCGCGGATGGAAAAAGTCAGGTCAGTGCCAGGCGCCACAATACGCAGTTGGTCAGCCTGCTCCATGCGCCGGGCCAGCACCTGCTCAGCGGCATAGAGACGGTCATAGTCAATCAGGCTGACATCCAGCACAAAGTCAAAATAGTCGCTGTTGGAAAGGCCGGCTTTCTGGGCCTGCGCCGGTGTTGGCCAGTAAAAAAGCGCCCACTGCCGCTCATCGATGATCAGACGCTGCAGCGGCTCGCCGGCTTTACCGGTCATCTGTAGTTTTTCGCGCGGAACGCCGCTGTTTTCCTGATCATTCTCCGGTGCCCGCAGTGCCAGATTAGCTTTGATATCTTGCCAGCGGGTTATTTCCCATTGATTGCTCCGTTCGAGGAAACGGGCTGTATCCGCATCGCCGACGGTCAGCAAGTCATAGCTGAGCCGGCCGATCTCATCGTCCTGCCAGCGAATGACCGGAAAAACACCCATCGTTGCCGCTTCGCGAAATATCGCTGCAACCAGCGGTTTGGCGGCGATTGAAGCATTGACCTGAAAAATATCACCCTTGTCCAGATTCAGGGAGTGGCGCAGCAAAACGCCAGCCAGACGGTCGATACGAGGATCATTCAGCATGTTGAGCAGTCTCCTTCTCATTCTTTTGGCGCGTGGCCAGCACCCACAGGCCGGCATCATGGAAACCCAGCCGACGGTAGATGCGGCCGGCATCCGGGTTGTTATAAAAAAGGCACAGGTATTGCAGGCGATCCGCCAGCATGGTCCGCGCCAGCTCGCTGACCAGCCGGCTGGCCAGGCCGCGGCCGCGCCAGGCGGGCCGGGTCGCCACGGACACCACCATCGCAGAAATCGAGTTTTCTGCTGAAGTGCCGGCTACAGCGACCACCTCACCATCATACTCATAGAATACATAATGTCCGGCTTGCCGCGCAATCGGTTCAGCCAGCTGACGAATGCGCTCCTCGCGGGTGCCGGCCCGAGTCCTGGAAAATTCTTTGATTTCATCGACCATGTCGACGATAGCCGGCGTATCTTCGGGCTTGGCCAGCCGCAGGGTGACGCCAGGCGGTTCCGGACGGGTTTCGACGTCTGTCAGGTCGTCACGGCCAAGTTTCATCAGATAAGAATCCCGCCATTCAAAACCCTCGAGATGAGGCCGCAAGCGATCGAGCACATCCTTTTTGCCGGACAAAACCTGGACAACAGGCGATTTCAATGCATTGACCAGCGGCTCCAGCGCAAAATCAGCGTGATGGCTGTATGGAATGAAGCTTCGATGGTAACGCAGCAGGCAGCTGTCGATTTCTCTATTGGATTCATAGACCATGACATCCAGAAAATCAGCATTCAAGCCGAAATTCTCAACATCGCCGATCAGAAAGAGATTGTATTCCGGTTCACGCATAGCGTAATTGAAAAGCCGATCACGCTCATCTTCATCAACCCGACGCAGCCGGTTGGCTGTCAGCCACTGTTCAGCAGCTGCAACAGCGTCTTGAGCTCTGAACAATCGCAGGTCGGCCTCATTGATTTTAACCAGGCTGACCTTGCCCTGCGCTTCCAGCTGTCGTCCGGCAGGCAGGAAATCATCTGAATTGACATCAAGCGTCCTGTATTCGATCCATTCACGGCAATCATCATGCCAGACAGCTGATCCTTGTTTATAGCCAGGACGGCAGTTCGAGCGGTATTCAGCAAGGTGCATGATCGTGCAATTGTCAAAATCAACGCCGAGCAGCAGAACGCTGGCATCCAGGCGCACGAGAGCGCCACAGGGCGACTGTTCGCCCAGGCCATCCACGAGATCGTGTTGTTCGAGAACCTGCCCGGCTGAAGGGCCAAGTGCCAAGAACGACAAGGTCGGGTGATTGCTGCGTCGAACGCCGGGGTAATGCCGGAAGCACTCAACAACCGCCCCCATGCCGCGAGTTGGTGATTTTTCAAGATCAAACGGTGGTGTTTCTGAACAGATCGCCGGCCACCAGGCCTCCGGCACCGGCGGATTGACCCAGTAAGCCGGATCGGTATTATCTCCAGTATGCGCCGGCATGACCAGCGTGCCCTTGGGGCCGAGTACATTCAGCAAGGCGTCGACGACAGTCTGTGCGCCACCCGGAACAAAGCCCAGCTTTTTCATTGACGAATGCACGACCAGAATCATACCAGGCCTGATACCAGCCTGACGGAAACCATTTTCCAGAACTAGACGCGTACACAAAAAGGTCGGCGATGGCTTGCTCATCATAAATTCCTTTCAGACTCTGGCTAGCTTTAAAGCTTCGATATCCTTGATTGTGAACGAGGACCGGTAGAAGTCGATCAGGCCTTCATCTTTCATGCGGCCCAGCTCGCGTGACATCGATGGTCTGGAAACATTGAGATAATCAGCCAGCTCCTCGCGGTTCATGGCGACAAGAAAGGTTTTAGTCCCGCTTTGTTTGAATTGCTCATACAGAAAAGCAGCCAGTTTCTCCCGCATGCTGCGCAGCTTAATAAAGTTCAGGCGGTTGTTTATGATCATCGCCTTGTGCGCCACGATGCCCAGCATATTGCGGATCATTGTCTGGTGAAAATCGCAGGCGCGGCAACAGGTTTGGCTCAACAGGGCAAACGGGATGAAGATCACTTTTCCGGCTGCCGAAGCTGCAACGGTGTTAGGCCAGAGTCCAAGGCCAGCATAGGCTGAGACCTCTCCGAAAAGCTCACCGGGTCCGAAGGAACCGATGATCAGGCGATTACCGGCAAAGTCATATTTCTGTACCTGGACTTCACCAGACAGCACAATTCCGAAAGTTTCCTGCGGTCCGCCAGCCTGACAGAGCAGATCACCTTTCTGAAAGTCCCGCATAACCGGACGTAAGCAAGACAGCAAGCTGAGGATATCATGTTCTTCGAGTCCTGCAAATAGCGGGCACATTTTTAAAACATTCGCATAAGGTTTATACATTGATCTCTCCGAAAATGGTAGCCAAGGCTACAGATTAGCCGCTGACATTATAGTACACTACTGACGTTATGCCAAGCGTTAACAAACCTGATGGAGGTATTTATGCTTCGTCGAGACATTATCCAGATTGATGAAGAAAAGTGCAATGGCTGCGGCCTGTGCATCACCGGTTGCCATGAGGGCGCACTGGCCCTTGTTGATGGTAAAGCCAAATTAATATCAGCGACTTATTGCGATGGATTAGGGGCTTGTCTGCCGGCTTGCCCGACCGGCGCGATAACCATCGCTCAGCGGGAGGCTGACGAATTTGTCGCACCCGCTCCAGGCTCTAAGGCTGCCCTGGAAGAGCAAGCCAAGCAGGTTGCCGCTCAGCGTGCCGCGCAAGCTGCGCCTGTGCAGTCCGAGCTGATCCAGTGGCCCGTTCAGATCAAGCTCGTCCCGATTCAGGCCCCTTACCTGCAAGACGCCCGGTTGCTGATCGCCGCCGATTGCACGGCCTATGCCCGCGCCAATTTTCATGCTGATTTCATGCGTGGCCGTGTGACGCTGATCGGCTGTCCCAAGCTCGATGCCGGCAGTTATGCCGAAAAGCTGGCAGAAATCTTCCGGCACAATTCGATCAAGAGTATAATGGTAGTACGAATGGAAGTCCCCTGCTGCGGCGGTCTCGAGCATGCGGTCAAGCAGGCGATCCTTGCCAGCGGTAAAATGATCCCCTGGCAGGTGGTCACTTTAGGCACGGATGGCAGCATCCTCGCTGACTGATTATTTAACACCCAGGAGGTTTTTACTATGAACATAACTGAGAAAATGTTCTGCTTTCAATGCGAGCAGGCCGCCGGCGACAAGGCATGCACCAGCCGCGGCGCCTGTGGCAAGGAACCGTCAACTTCGGGTCTGCAGGATGAGCTGACCGTTGCTTTGATCGGCCTGGCCACCGCGATGGAAGGTGAAGAAATGACCGGCCATGCAGCTCGTCTGATGCTGGAAGGGCTTTTTACAACAATCACCAACGTCAGCTTTGATGATGAAACAACCCGCCAGCTGATTGTTTTGGTCAACGAGGCAACTGAACAATACCGTCCGGAAAACTCGGGCTGCGGATCTTGCTGCTCATGCATGCCGATGACCGACATTACAGAACCGGCTCAGCTGTTCAAAGGCGATTCCGATCAAGTCTCTTTGCGCGCCCTGCTGCTGCTCGGCCTGCGCGGCCTGGCCGCCTATGCCTACCATGCCTGTGCACTCGGCAAAACCGACCCGGTTGTGACCGAAGCGATTTTCTCCGGCATGCGGGCGGTCGGCACCCATCATTCGGTTGACGGCTGGCTCAAAATCTTGATGCAATTCGGTTTGGACAATTATCGCTGCATGGAACTGCTGGACGCGGCCAACACCGGTGCTTACGGCAACCCCGTGCCGACACCGGTCACCATGACCATCGAAAAAGGACCCTTCATCGTCGTCTCCGGCCATGACCTGCACGATCTCAAGCAGCTGCTTGAACAAACCGAGGGAAAGGGCATCAACGTTTATACACATGGTGAGATGCTGCCCGCTCACGGTTATCCTGAACTGAAAAAGCACGCTCATCTCAAAGGCAACTTCGGCACGGCCTGGCAGAACCAGCGCAAAGAATTCAGCGGCGTACCCGGCGCCTTCCTCTTTACCACCAACTGTCTGATGCCGCCTAAGGCTGATTATGCTGACCGCGTCTTTACAACGGCAGTTGTTGAATATCCTGGACTGGTTCATATTAAAGATAACCTGCGCGGCAAAGATTTTTCGCCGGTCATCGTCAAAGCGCTTGAGCTGGGTGGTTATCCCGAAGATCATAAAATGCAAGGCATCAATGGCGGCAGCTCGCTGC
>DMJC01000049.1 GCA_003451915.1 Clostridiales bacterium | reverse complement strand
ATCTCGATCCATTTTTCTGGATTAAAAAAATCTTTTTTATCTACTTCCCTGCGCTTCTAATCATCAGCTTCATACTATTACCGTATTTCTGGACGCTTTTAACCTCTGTAAAACCGACATCAGAAATGTTTGTTAAAGAAGTAATCTACTGGCCAAGTAAATTTACTTTTGAGAACTATTATAATCTTCTTTTTGAATCAAGATTTCTAGCTAGCCTGTTTAATAGCCTAAAAGTCTCGCTGGCAACAAGTGTGGTATCCATTTTCGCATCAATGCTGGCTGCCTATGTTTTTGCGCGATACAATTTTAAAGGGAATAAAATCATATTGGGTAGCATCCTGCTGTTATATATGTTTCCCAGCGTGCTCTACCTGATGCCACTCTATTCTGTATTTAATAAATTGGGAATTCTCGGTAATATTTATTCGTTAGTCATTGCTTACACAACAACTACAATACCTTATGGTATCTGGCTATTGACAGGGTACATCAGAGAGATTCCACTTGAGCTTGAAGAAGCAGCTAGAATTGATGGCGCTAACACTTGGAGAACCTTCTTCATGATAGTCTTCCCTTTGATCCGTCCCGGCATGGTTGCTGCCGGAAGCTTTATATTCATCACCTCATGGAACGAATATTTATATGCTGTCATGTTTACAACTGCTAAATCAACCACTCTGTCGGTCATGTTATCGTCGCTTGTCAGAGAATATACGGTGAGCTGGGACTTACTGACATCTGGAGGTATTTTAGCAGTTCTGCCGGTTGCACTTCTGTTCTTCTTCATGCAAAAACATCTAGTCAGCGGTTTATCAGCAGGTTCGGTCAAGGGCTGAAAACTTTCACATGAAATGAACGGAGTGATGAATATGACTAAAAAAGCCATCGTAGCCGGGTCTATTGCCCTTGATATCGTGATGAAATTACCCGATGTCAATCCTGGACAGATTCAGTCAATTTTCAGTCAGGGAAAAATCACCAACCTGTCCGGTGTTCATATGTACTTGGGCGGGGAGACAGGCAACACTGGTCTGGCCATGAGCAAGATGGGCATACCGGTTACTGTTGCCTGTAAGATTGGTCATGATCATCCCGGCAAAATGATTCAGGAAATTTTCAGTGAATATGATTTGGATTCACGGATCAAAATTGCGGATCATGCCAATTCAACTGTAGCAATCTCGGTAACGCCACCCGGGATGGATAAAATATCATTTCTGTACAAAGGTGCCGGCCAGACGTTCATGTGGGAAGATGTTCCTGCAGACAGCCTTGCATCAGCAGATCTTTTCCATTTCGGTTATCCGACTGCCATGGATCATCTGTTTGCCGATGAAGGTTCTGAGTTTCTGAAAATATTCAGCGAAGCGAAAAAGTTCGGCATAACAACTTCCGTCGACACCACTCTTCCAGACTTGAACAGCCCGGCTGGTCAGGTACATTGGAAATCAATCCTGGAAAAAGTTCTCCCTTTTGTTGATATTTTTGTACCAAGCATCGAAGAAACACTATTTATGCTTGACCGTGATCAGTACATCCGGGAAGTTGAGAGAGTTGGTGGCGGGAATATGGTTGATCATATCGATCCTAATCAGGTGGCAGAGATTGGAAGCAGTTTGATCGCGATGGGCCCGAAAATTGTCTTGATTAAAATGGGCAAGCAAGGATTATATTTAAAAACTGCTGATAAAAACAGCTTCACATCATTCGGCCGGGCAGCCCCGGTAAAATTTGATGACTGGTATGACCGGGAACTCTGGGATCCAGCCCTGGATACCGAGCCGATAAGATCAACAACCGGTGCAGGTGACACAGCGATAGCCGGTTTTCTTTCAGCATTTCTGCAGGGAGAGAAACCGGAGCGGGCTTTAGAAATAGCGTCAATGGCAGCCAGCTTATGTATCAGTTCTTACGATACCGTCAGTAAGATCGGGAAACTATCTGAGATCAAAGCACTGCTTGACCAAAAACCAGGGCATCCCAGATTACCTGTCAGTTTGAACCCAGAAAATTGGCAAAAAAGTCGTGACTTTCCGATATTTCATAGCAGGCAAGACCATCAGATAGATTGCTAATGGCTGTATAATGGTTATTATAACGATCTATATTTTGATTAGAGGTAGATATGGCGCTGACGAACCGACAGTTCAAAATTCTGCGATTGCTGTGTAATGCAAAAGATTATCTGACTGCATCACAGATTGCTAAGGAAGCTGATTGTTCAGTTAAAACTGTCCGAAATGAGCTCAGCACGCTCGAGAAACTATTGGAGAATGATTATCAAATCAAGATTGAATCAAAACCAAATCGTGGCAGCCGGATTCAGTTACATAAAATGGATGCAGATGATCTTTTTCTATTATTGTCCGATCACAATTCTCAGCAAGATGTAATGGTTCAAGGGAGTTGGGGTAATGCTATCAAGCCGATGATCTTCATGCTCTTGAAGAGGCAATCTATCACAGTTTCAGAATTTGAAGATGCTTTTTACGCCAGTCGGAATCTGATCGATAAAAGTCTTGTCGAAATTGCAGATTGGTTAAATGATCAGAACATCATTCTCTCAAAGAGACGCGGAATCGGTCTGTGTATTAGTTTTCGCGAATTCGATTATAGGATGGCAATGCTGAAACTTTGGGTTCAATATAATCAGCAGCCATCGGATTTAAAGTACCCGAATGATGACATTTATATAAATACTATTAGATATTTTTTTGATGGATTTGAAGCGACTCCGATTTCAGAATTATTGCAGACAGTTGAGCGAAAATTTAATCTGATTTTCAGCTTCGATTCACATACAAGGCTTCTGTTTATGTTATCAATTATGATATTTCGGGCACGTAAGAACCAAATGCTGACTGATGAAATTTGCTTGAATCCAGCAATCAGCAGATTCGAAAGCGAGATGGTCAACTATATTACTGACTGGTCCAGTGAAAACTATCGATTAAGCTTGAGTAAATTCGAAAAAAGCTTTATAGCACTGGCAATCCGGATTTCCGATATTGAGCGCTTCACTGATCTGTTCAGACATGATCAATTTATCCAGGAGTTCCATCACTTATTGAAGTTTTCTCAGAGAATGATTACTTTTGTCGGTGGTGTGCTTTATCTTGATTTTACTGACGACAAGTTGCTACCTGAGAATCTGATGCTATCATTAAGATCGAACTTATCCATGCTGCAGAGTCATATTCAGGTTAAATCAAGTTTCTTGCATCAAATCCGGCAGCGATATGCCAAAATTTACGTGGCGGTCTGGTCTACCGGCCCAATGGTTGAAGAAGAATTCGGGCTCAACTTTGGCAGCGATGAATTCAGTCTGATTTCTTTACATTTCATTAATGCAATTGAGCGGGCGGGTTCTATTATCCGAGCATCGATTATCTGCAATCTAGGCATTGGTATTACACAGTTACTTAGGGAAGAAATAGAGCGATCTGTTTTTGGTTTGCAGATATCAGCTACGTATAATACTCGAGAAATTGAGCAGGTCAGAACTTCTGACTGCGATTTTTACATTGCTTTTGTTCAGTTTCCAAACAAGTACCATAATCGAGATGTAATCCATTTGAGCAACTTTACGATTCCACTTGATACACAGGAAATCCAAAAAAAAGTTTCGACGTATAGACAGAAAAAAATGAGTAAACCCCAGGATAGCACTGACAATGAAGAATATCAGCTTTTTTCACCCGATCTTGTCTTGATTAATCCTGAAGTTAGCTCTAAAGATGGATTGTTGACTGCGTTATGTAATCTGCTTTATCATGCAGGCCACGTCAATGCTGATTACGAAAACTCGGCCAGAGTCCGGGAAAACACCGGAACAACCTATGTAGGTAAGGCCATAGCTCTTCCGCATGGTAGCCCGAAATTCGTTATAAATCCTAAAATAGCAATTGCTGTATGCAAAGAACCTTTGCTCTGGGATGGGAATAATCGGGTCAGGATTGTTTTCCTTCAAGCAATCAATTTTGAAAATCAATCCGATCTGAAACAGACAGCATTTAAGTTCTACTCATTAATTTCAAAAATACTGGGCAATGATCTGTCGACAAACGAAATGATACTGGCTGATAATTCCGACCAGGTTGTCAGTAGTGTCATTAAAATGATGAATGAAGTCTGATCGCATAGTTGAGGTGGTCATCCGTGGGGAACTGTTATTTAAATCTGAATGCCGTTGATATGAATCTTTCGGCGGAAAACAAGCAAGATGCTTTATTGAAGATTTGTCGTCTGCTCTATGCCGACGGTGTCATTTCATCAGTTGAAAAGTTTTCTGATGCTGTTGAAGATCGCGAAAATAAAGGTTCGACTGGCATCGGCTATGGTATTGCCATACCACACGGTAAATCTGACTCGGTCATTCGAAGTTGCATCGCTGTAGCACGTTTGAAAAAACCAATAACCTGGGGCTCGATCGATGATCAGCCAGTCAACCTAGTTATCATGTTTGCAGTCAGCCCGGTCGATCAAAATCAGGGATACTTGCAGGCCATTGCACGGATTGCCACGCTACTGATGAAAGATGAGTTCAGGCATAAACTTCAAAACTGTAATACAGCTCGCAAACTCTCAAAACTATTTATGGAAATTCCTATGGCCGATTTCAACCGCAATCTTTATTTTGTAGCAGTCACAGCATGCCCAACCGGTGTTGCACACACCTATATTGCCAAAGAACGTCTGAAACAGGTAGCACAAGAACGCGGGCACAGCATCAAGATTGAGACTCAGGGGGGCTTTGGCCGCGAACATGAGCTTACCCAAGAGGAGATTAACGAATGCGATGTCGTTATAATCGCTGCAGACATTGAGATTGATCGTGCGGATCGATTCAGAAATAAAATGATTGCCAGAGTGCCGATCTCGGTTGCGATCGAATCGCCAGATCTTTTATTCGAGAAAATCGAAAAGCGGCTGAAGGGAAAATCAGCAGAAAATCTGACAAAAGTCAGTAATGGAATCAATGTATGAGTTTGACTGGTAGCTTGCATAAACATATTCAGACTGGGGTTTCATTTATGCTGCCAGTGTTAATTGTTGGTGGCGTCAGTCAAGGCATACTGAGTCTTTTTGCAGGTTACGACGCAAGCAGCGGTGTGCTATGGCTGTTGTCGGAGATCAGCAGGTTGGCAATGCTGCTTGCCATCCCGGTCGCATCAGCCTATACAGCGTATTCTGTAGCTGATCGTCCGGCATTGATACCTGCATTTGTAGTTGGCTTTCTGGCCTGTCAGATCGGTACAGGGTATATGGGATCAATAACTGGCGCATTAATTATCGGCTGGCTGATCAAGCAATTGAACAAAATTCGGATTCCGGTTGATTTTCGAAGTATCAAGGCTATTTTAATTGTACCGATGATCAGTACGATAATTACTGCCGCATTGCTTTTCTACATTTTGAGAATTCCTTACGAAACCGTCAGGCTTTTACTGATTGAAATTCTCAATAATCTGAATCCCGTTTTACGCTTTGTTCTGGGTGCATTGCTGGCTGGTATTGCAGCAACTGACATGGGTGGAAAAAAGGGCAATATTGTTTCAATTTTTGCCAATATCAGCCTAGCCGAAGGTGTAGCTGGGCCTACCCCGGCAAAAATTATTGCTGCCAGCGTACCGCCGACCCTTTTAGCAATTGCTGATTTACTGGATCCGAAAGTTCGAAAAAACCGTACTGAGTTTATCAAGATAAAATCAATGATATTAACTGGCATGGTTTGCCAGATAACCGAAGTCGTACTTCCATATACCATGAAAAACCCTAGAAAAATGATCGCATCATGCATTGTGGGGTCGTCTCTTGCTGGCGGATTGGTCATGTATTGGGATATATTCTGCCCAGCCCCACATGGAGGACTTTTCCTGCTACCGATTATGAATTCACCCGAGCTCTTTGTATTGGCCCTATTGATTGGCTCATTAAGCGGAGCTGTCGTTCTGCTTGTATTACGGCGCATTATTCATGAAAAGCAACCAGATGAAAAAAAACGTGAACTCAGCGATAAAGATGTCTGGATGAATTTTTAACGTATATATTTAAACGAAAGAGGTGTTCCTATGTATGTTCCAATGAAAAAAATACTCGACCATGCGGCTGAAAACAATTATGCTGTAATTGCTGCCAATGGTATAGATCTGGAGATGGTAAGAGCTTTAATCACAGCAGCAGACGCAAAAAAAGCCCCCTTGATAATAATTATTGGTGGGCTGCAAATGGCCAGGTTGGCTAATCCTGAATTGCTCGTGCCGGTTGTAAAAAAGCTAGCCGGTGAAACAGCCTCGCCGATTGCCTTGTGCCTTGATCACGGCCGAGATTTTTCTAAGGCCGCTTATGCGGTTCGGCACGGCTTTTCCTCAATTATGATTGACGCATCTTCTAAATCAATTGATGAAAATGTTGCGTTAACCCGTAAAGTGGTCGATTTGTGTCATCCGCTTGGTATATCCGTTGAAGGCGAATTAGGCCATGTCGGTATTGCGGCCAGTCTGGATGGGCGTGACGAATCCTTGTTTACACAGCCTGAGCAGGCAGCCTGGTTTGCACAGACAACCGAGGTCGATTGTCTGGCAATTGCTGCCGGCACAGCCCATGGCAAATATCCTGCCGGGTACATTCCCAGAATCAATTTTGATTTGATTAAACGTGTCAAAGATGCGACTCATAACATGCCGATAGCTCTGCATGGCAGTTCAGATTCAGGTGATGAAAACATAATTAAAGCAGTTCAGGCTGGTATTAACAAAATCAATGTCGCGACTGACCTTCAGATGGCCTGCAAAACAGGGATTCAGAATGCCTTGGTAAAAAATCCTGATGTTGATTACCTGACTCTGATGCAACATGCCGAATTTGCCTGCAGATCCTTGCTGAAACACTGGATTGATCTTTCGGGATCAGCCGGTCAGGGTGCCCTAATTGAGCCATCATACAATCTGGCTAGTCTTCTCGGTGACTTTGACCTGAGCATTATCGGTGAATAAGGGAGGATGATCTATGCAAACTCTGGAATACTATCTTAATGACTTGCAAGATCGTATCAATCCTGACAACGAAGAAACACTTGAGAAAGCCTGGCTGTCTTTTGCTGACCTAAAGTGCAACGACCAGTTTTTTGCCCCGTTTCGGCAAGCTTCGTCACCAAGAATCGAATGGCCTGACGTCAATATTAATGATGCAATCCAGGATAATAGCCTGATGATTTATTCGCAGTTGAAAATGTGTTCGGATATGCTGCTGAATGGTTCAGGCGAACTGATGTGCGTTCGCATGAATTATGGTACCGGCATAATTCCAACCATGCTGGGAGCCGAGGTCTTCATGATGCCCTATGAACACAATACTCTGCCAGGTGCCAGATCATTGGCACATGGTATCGACGATATCCGACGCATAGTCAGCCGAGGACAATGGGATTATCAGATTGGCCTGGCTGGCCGGGTTTTCAGCACTTTTGATAAGTATGCATCGGTGGTCGCCAGGTATCCCAAAATCAATCGTTACATACATGTTTATAATCCTGATTTACAGGGACCGCTGGCACTCTGTGAGCTGATGTGGGGATCTCAGTTTTATCTGGATCTTTATGATGAGCCTGAACTGGTTTCCGATACATTGAAATTTTTTACGGATATCTACATTGGATTTACGGAGAAATGGCATCAGGCCGCGCTGACATTTGATGCCGGACACAGCGTAGAATGGGGGATGCTGCATCGTGGAGCAACGATTATTCGTAATGATGCAGCTATGAATATATCCGGTGATATGTATCAGGAACTGATAGCACCTCATGATCAGCGCATCTTGAATCGCTTCGGAGGCGGAGTCCATTTTTGCGGACGTGGAGACCATTATATTCATGTTTTGGCTACCCTAAACAACTTGTCAGTTATTAATTTATCACAACCGGAATACAATGATATGGAAAAAATTTATCAGAACACTGTTGATAAAAATATTATTATTATCGGATTACGCAGTGACGAGGTCAGACGTGCTGCTGAAAGTGGCAGGAACTTGAGAGGGATGGTGCACAGTGGTGCATCGATGGCTGCATGGCTAGAAAGGGATAAACGATGAAAATATTAAATGATACTTATTCAGGCGAGGGCATGAAACGGGTTTATGAGAATGAGAAGTGGACCGTGGGTATCAAGAACTGGAAACCGGCGAATGATTTGTCGGGAATCGACATGCTTGAGAGACACCATAAAACTGATGAGTTATTCATTCTGCTGGCGGGTCAATGCACATTGATATCGGCTACACCAACAGGCAATGGCCTTGCATTTAACTCCGTCAATATGCAGCCTTTTGAAGTTTATAACATTCCCAAGGGACTATGGCACAATACAATTACTCAGAAAGACACCAGGTTGGCCTTAATCGAAGACTCGAATACTGGTATGGCAAACAGTGACTTTTGTCAACTGACTGAAGCGGAGATTGCAGCCATTCAGCAACTTGTCAAGGGTGTCTGATATGAAAGCATTCATGGACGATAATTTTCTTCTGACCACTGAAACTGCAAAAATACTCTACCATAATTATGCAAATCGAATGCCAATCATCGATTATCATTGCCATATTAACCCCCGAGAGATCTTTGAAAATAAGACATATGATAATCTGAGTGAAATTTGGCTCGGCGGTGACCATTATAAGTGGAGGTCAATGCGATCCAACGGCATCGCTGAAGAGCTGATTACCGGTCGTGAGTCAACGCCATATCAAAAGTTTGAGCAATGGGCAGCAACGGTGCCTCGATTGATCGGTAATCCACTTTACCACTGGACACATCTTGAATTACAACGTTATTTTGGCATCTTCAAACCATTAAATCCATCAACTTGTGCTGGGATTTGGGCTGAAGCTAATCATCAGTTGCATACAATGCCCGTTCGGTCAATCATCGAAAAGTATAATGTCCGTGTGATCTGTACAACAGATGATCCAATCGATGACTTGAAATGGCATCAACTGCTTCGTGCCGATGACGGATTTAAAACAAAAGTATTACCAACATTTAGACCAGATAAGACGGTCAACATCGATAAACCAGGTTTTAATCTATACCTGGATCAATTGGGTGAAGTTTGCGACATAACTATCAACTCTGTCGATGATCTTCTTTTAGCGTTACAGACCCGTTTATCTTACTTCGTTGAAAATGGCTGCCGGGCTGCCGACCATGGACTGGACTATATCGTCTACTCACAGAACGACAACGTCGACATGATATTGAAAAAGGTTCGTTCAGGATTATCCATCAGTCAGGCTGAAGCTGATGCATTCAAGACGGTTATTCTGAAGTTTTGCGCTGCTGAATATAGGAAACATAACATCGTTATGCAGTTGCATTATGGTGCCGTTCGCAACAATAACCCGAATGCAATGACAAGCATTGGGCCTGATACCGGTTATGATGCCATTAATGGCCGGGCAGACAGCGGGGCATCTCTTGGATCGTTGCTTGGTGCTCTCCAGGCAACAGACAGTTTGCCCAGAACGATTATTTATTCATTAAACCCTGCAGACAATGCCCAGATCGGTACAATCATCGGCTGCTTCCAGTCCGATGAGATTGCAGGAAAGATTCAGCACGGCAGTGCCTGGTGGTTCAATGACACCAAAACCGGTATGGTTGAACATCTGACCAGTCTTGCTAATCTTTCTGTGCTGAGTAACTTCGTCGGCATGTTAACGGATTCGCGTAGTTTTCTGTCCTACACGCGTCACGAATACTTTCGCCGAATCCTATGTGAATTGCTGGGAACCTGGGTTGAGACAGGTGAGTACCCGGCAGATATTGCAATTTTAGGCAACATAGTCGAAGACATCTGCTACCGAAACGCATTGCGCTATTTCAATTTGGAGGAATTATTAAATGAGTAATCAGGCTTTTCTGACACAGTTCCGGCCATATCCAAATTCGATACATGAGGTTGACGGCAGTACCGTATTTGTTTCTGCCGAGCAGAAGCAGGATGTACTAATCATTTTGGGAGGTGATCTGGGGTTTGCTGGTGATGACTGCAAATCAGATCATATCCTTTATCGCAGAGCTGAGTTTTCACATGTTAACGCAGAGAATCTTCGCAGACTATTTCCGTTTACTGCACCGCGCCAAGGTCTGGCATCTGCTCGATCGTTTGGTGTCGGTGATCGCTTGGGCCTGGCTTGTCCCGGCCATATCCTCGCTTTTTCTCAATATGATGCCTTCCCGATATTTGCCCAGCAATCGATCCGGGAACTGACACTGACAGGGCGTTCCTACGAAGAAGTGCTGGACTGTGTATCGTTTGCTGTCTTTCGGGCAGGATTCAAGCGCGGTTTCGGCGCGGATGGCGATCATCTGAAAAAGCCAGAAGAGATTGAGTATGCCTTAAGCTGCGGTTATTCAATGATTACGCTGGACTGCAGTGAACATATCAGAAATGATGTCGCTGAGATGACAGATGAGCAGATTGATCAAAATATTATTGATAATCCTGAATTGGAAAAACGATACTTAAATCAGTCATTTGCTATCAACTCAGAAATATCTCTGACTTTCACACGGTCAGAATTTCGTCGAATGTTATTGATATATGGGCAAGCCATCAATTTTGCCAGTGATATCTTTGATAAATATATTAAAGACCGCTCCATCGATTTTGAAATATCAATTGATGAGACCAGCACACCAACCACCCCTTTACAGCATTACTTCGTGGCTAATGAGCTTAACCGCCTCGGTGTCAGATTTGCTACACTGGCTCCCCGCTTTTGCGGTGAATTCCAGAAAGGCGTCGATTATATCGGCGACCTGAAGCAGTTTGAACACGAATTTGCTGTACATGCGGCGATCGCTGAGCATTTTGGTTATAAAATCAGTGTTCACTCAGGCTCTGATAAATTTTCTGTTTTTCCGATCGTTGGCTGCCTGAGTAAAGGCCACTTCCACTTGAAAACAGCAGGAACCAACTGGTTGGAAGCTGTTAAATTAGTAGCAATAAAAGATCCACAACTATACCGCGAACTGCACATCTTTGCTTTAAAAACCTTTTCGGAAGCTCAGAAATATTATCACGTAACGACGAATCTTGAACGTATTCCAGCGATCGAGAGCATGACCGATGGCCAACTCCCAGATCTTTTTGATCTGAACGATGCGCGGCAAGTGATTCATATAACTTACGGTCTGATACTAACCGCGAAAAATTCAGATGGTACATTTCGGTTCAGAACCAGGCTGTATGATTTCTGGCA
>DMJC01000053.1 GCA_003451915.1 Clostridiales bacterium | reverse complement strand
AACTTGGTGCTCAACTTGGTGCTTATCTTGAAGAGCAATGGTGTCAGCAATCGCCATGAGCATAAATTCAATGAACGCTGTCGAATTTCCGGCTTTGTCTGACAATGAGAGTGCTTTATAATAGTCACGCTGCCGCTCGAAGATGACCGTTTCGATCGGCAGAGCGAGAAATAGTGAGTCCCATTTCGACAGAATGACTGTTTGCCATAAACGCCCCATGCGTCCGTTACCATCCATGAATGGGTGGATAAACTCAATCTCATAATGAACAACAGAGCTCTTGATGAGCGGATGAACATTACTTTCGCGAGCCCAACCAAACAGATTTTCGATGTGCCCGTGGACAAATTCGGCTCTGGGTCCAGCATGGACCAATTTGTCTCTATCATAAATTCCCACGCCTTGAGTGCGGAATTTTCCTGCACCTTCTGCAAGTTCCTGCATGATCAGTTTGTGTGCTCTGAGGAAATCTGAAATTGCATAAGGCTTAAAATTTTCAATTTGTGAGTAAGCAGTGTAGGCATTCTTGACTTCAAGTATTTCGCTGGGACTGCCGGCGACACGACGTCCATTAATAACATCTGAGACCTGGTCGAGGGATAAGGTATTGTTTTCAATAGCCAGGGACGAATGCACAGAACGGATATTGCGATCTTTACGAAGCCTCATGATTACGTTAGGCGCTATCGTAGGCAGCAATCCAGATACGTCTGCGATGAGATTAACCATTTTATCCGTTATTTCATATGGGGGTTTCTCAAACATTTTCTGCCCTCTTTTTCACTGATGCCAGCTGTTACTCGACTATCCATACCTCATTATAACAGGTCGTCGCTAAGTTTTCTTTTACAAGTTGAGTGCAAAAATTTGCCTATTGACAAGCGAATCTGATTCTGGGAAAATACTTAATCATAAAACAATTAGCCAATTAACTATTAGGTGTTTAAGTAAAGGAGTGGATTATGGCAAGACACGATCATTTCAATGAAATGCCTTTTCGTCTGGCCTGGCTGCTCAAAGACATCCACCATCGCCGGTCCAACCTGGCGCAGATGTCGTTGAACACGGCCAGCCTGCATTTCGGCCACCCGCGCATCCTGTTTACCATTGCCCATCTGGAGGGAGCCTCACAAAAAGAAATCGCCGATCACCTGCATGTATCGCCGGCTTCACTGGCAACATCCTTGAAAAGGCTGGAAAAGGCCGGTTTTGTCTGTCGGAGCATCGATGAACAGGATCAGCGGATCAACAAGATCAAACTCACAGATAAAGGCAAAGCGGCCGTCGGAACCTGCCATCTGCAGATGCAGAGCATCGACCGGCTGATGATGAATGGTTTCACAGATGACGAGCAATCGCAGCTGCATGGCTTGCTGGCCCGTCTGAATGATAATCTGGAAAAAATCAGTTTTCAGGACATAGAAGCATCGATCCAGACCGAACTTAAACAACAAGCATCCGAGGTGAACCCATGATCTGGAAACTCTTGCCCTTCATGCGCCGATACTGGCTACCGGCGCTGCTTTGCCCGACCGTCGTTGTCCTTGAGGTCATTATCGATGTCCTGATGCCGCGGCTGATGGCTCAGATCGTCGATGTCGGCATCGCCAGCCAGGATGTCGAATTCATCGCCCGCACAGGCCTGATCATGGTTGGCCTGGCGGTCGTCGCCCTGGGCATCGGTATCGCCAGCAGCTGGCTGGGTGCGACAGCGTCGATGGGCTTCGGCTCGGAAATCCGCCGGGCGCTGTTCGAAAAAGTCCAGTCATTTTCCTTTGCCCGTCTCGATAAGTTCGGTGTCCCATCACTGATCACGCGGCTGACCAATGATGTCAACAATTTGCAGAATGTGTCGATGATGGGGCTGCGCATGGCTTTCCGTGCGCCCTTCATGCTGATTCTGGCCCTGATCATGGCCTTCAGCATCAACAGCCAGCTGGCCCTTGTCTTTCTCGCGGCAATTCCGGTTTTATCAATCGGCCTGATCCTGATCATGAGCAAAGCATATCCCCGGTTTCGCGCGATGCAAAAGAAACTCGATGCCATGAACACCACCGTGCAGGAAAATCTGATCAGCATCCGCGTGGTCAAGGCTTTCGTCCGGGCAGCTTATGAGAAAACCCGTTTTCGCGAGGCTAACAACAACCTGATGAAAGCTGCACTGCATGCCATCCAGCTGGTGATCATCAACATGCCGATGATGCAGTTGATTTTGTATGCCTGTATCATTGCCATCCTCTGGTTCGGCGGCGGCATGGTCAATGCCGGCAGCCTCAAGACCGGCGAACTGATCAGCTTTATTTTCTATGTCAACCAGATCATGATGTCACTGATGATGCTTTCGATGATCTTTATGATGTCCACCCGGGCCAAAGCTTCGGGCGAGCGGATCATCGACGTACTGAAAACTGATCCGGGCATGGATGAGCCTGACCCGACCAGTTTGGCTGATCAGGATATTGTTGCCGACGGAACGGTTGAATTCCGGCAGGTCAGTTTCCGCTATGCCGGTGAAGACCAGGATGAACAGTCAGACAGTACTGATGAATTCACACTGAACGATATCAATCTGAGCATCAAGAGTGGTGAAACACTGGGTATCATCGGGGCGACCGGTTCGGCAAAGACGACCCTGATCTCGCTGATTCCAAGACTCTACGATGCAGTGGAAGGCCAGGTGCTGGTTGGCGGCCGGGATGTCCGCGACTACTCTTTGCGTACTTTACGCGATTCGGTTGCCGTTGTCTTGCAGAACAATACGCTGTTCACCGGCACCATCAGGGAAAACCTGCACTGGGGCAAAGCCGATGCTGATGATGCCGAGCTGATGGCAGCTTGCCGCATTGCCCAGGCTGCTGAATTCATTGAAAGAATGCCTGACGGTCTGAATACGATGCTTGGGCAGGGAGGTGTCAATCTTTCCGGCGGTCAGAAGCAGCGTCTCTGCATCGCCCGCGCCCTGCTGAAAAAACCGAAAATCCTGATTCTCGACGACTCAACCAGCGCTGT
>DMJC01000190.1 GCA_003451915.1 Clostridiales bacterium | reverse complement strand
TTGTGCCGCAGCAGCCGCCGATCAGTCTGACCCGGCCGCTGGCCAGGGAAGCTGTGACTTGGGCAAAATAATCAGGTGATGATCCAAAGACCAGACGCTGATTTTCCTGTCGGGGATAACCGCTGTTGGGCATCAAAGTCAACGGTTTGCCTGTCACCTCAAGACGTGCTGTTTGCTCAGCCAGGTGGGTCGGGCCGATGCCACAGTTAAAACCCCAGATATCAATATCCGGATGCTGTTCGAGAACACTTGACAGATGTGAAATGGACAGCCCTTTACGGGTATAACCGTCGGCATTGAGCGCAAAGGAAGCAATGATCACAGCTTGCGGCCTGACAGTTTTGATCTGTCTGCAGAAGGGCAGGAAGTCATCCGGATCGGCAAATGTTTCAAAAATATATAAATCAGCACCTTCATCGAAAAAGGCATTAAGGACGATCTGCTGCGCAGCCTGGGCTTGCTCAGGCTCCAGATTGTAGACCGGGCCGATATCGGCTGCGACACAGGCCAGGTCGCCGGCCACTGCGGCAGCCAGCTGATAGCCAGTTCTGATGACAGCAGTCAGATGCCGCGGATCCTCCGGGCCGCATATTGCGGCGGCGGCAAAGGTGTTTGACCGCAGCAGCCGGGCACCTGAAGCCAGATATTCAAGATGAATTTGGCGGATCAGGGCTGGATTGCTCAGATTGGCCAGTTCACAGGGTGTTGTGCCTGCATCAGCCAGCTGGGCATAATAGGTGCCCATGGCACCGTCAGCCAGTAAAATTTTATTCTGCAGAAGTTCCTTAGCTGGTTTCATCTGATCCTCCAGGCATTTTATTGTCATATTCTATCACGATGGGCTAGACAAACAAAAGATCTTGCGTTAAAATCAGCAAGCAAGTTATTCATGCGGGTGTAGTTCAATGGTAGAACCTCAGCCTTCCAAGCTGATTGCGTGGGTTCGATTCCCATCACCCGCTCCAATGCCCGCGGCGGCTGACCAGCCGCCCTTTTCTTGCCACCGGCCGGTTCGTCGGTTATAATGAAACCGGCCCATATGGGTCTATAGCTCAGTTGGATAGAGCAACAGCCTTCTAAGCTGTGGGTCGCAGGTTCGAGTCCTGCTAGGCTCGCCACTCGAAAGAGCTGTCTCATCAGTAGTTTGCTAACTATGGCGAGGCGGCTCTTTTTATTCGCGAAGCACAGCCATGATTTTATCTTTTTGCTCCCGACGCGACTTTCATTTATAATAGAGAAGATGTCATCACAAAGAGATGGAGCATACGAATGGTCAAAAGCAAAGCATATGACAATGAGAGCATTTCCTCGCTGAAAGGGGCTGACCGGGTCCGGCTGAGACCAGGCGTCATTTTTGGCTCGGATGACCTGGAGGGTTGTCAGCACTCCTTTTTTGAAATTCTTTCCAATTCGATCGATGAAGCCCGTGAGGGTTTTGGCACGCAGATCGAGGTCAGCCGGTTCAAGGATGGGTCGATCGAGATCAAGGATTATGGCCGCGGCATACCGCTGGATTACAATACCAAAGAAGATCGTTACAACTGGGAACTGGTTTATTGTGAACTTTATGCAGGCGGCAAATATAACAACAACGCCGGCGATAACTATGAGTACAGTTTAGGATTGAACGGCCTGGGAGCCTGTGCCACGCAATATGCGTCGGAATATTTTGACGTGACGGTTTTCCGCGATGGTTTTAAATATGGCTTGCATTTCGAAAAAGGTGAGAATGCCGGCGGTTTGCAAAAAGAACCGTCAACAAGGAAGAAGACTGGTACCATTCAAAAGTGGCGGCCGGACCGGCAGGTTTTTACTGAGATTATCATACCGCTGGACTATTACCAGGCAACACTCAAGCGCCAGGCTGTCGTTAACGCCGGAATAACCTTTACCCTTTATGATGAAGAGAGCAAGCAGACTTTTACCTTTCATTATCCAGAAGGTATTCTCGGCTACGTACGCGAGCTGGATACCGGCTCGGGCATCAGTTCGCCCGTTCTTTTCGAAGGATCAGGCAAAGGACGGGACCGCAGTGACAAGCCTGATTACAAAGTCAAAGCCAGTATTGCTTTCAGCTTTAACAATGAAATCAACTGTATCGAGTATTACCACAACTCGAGCTGGCTGGAATATGGCGGATCGCCTGACAAGGCCGTGCGCAGCGCATTTGTCAATGAACTCGACCGGCAGGTTAAGATGCGTGACAAATACAAAGGCAATGAATCCAAAATTTCCTTTACTGACATACAGGACAGCTTGATTCTGGTGGCCAGCTCTTTTTCCACCCAGACCAGCTATGAAAACCAGACCAAAAAGGCGATCAATAACAAGTACATCCAGGAATTTATGACGGACCTGCTGCGCAGCAAACTGGAAATCTGGTTTATCGAGAACAAGGCAGAAGGTGACCGGGTCATCGAACAGATCCTGATCAACAAACGCAGCCGTGAAAATGCTGAGAAGCAGCGACTGAACATCAAGAAAAAACTGATGGGCAGCGTTGACATGATCAACCGGGTCAAGAAATTCGTGGACTGCAGGACGCGTGACGTTGAGCGGCGTGAGTTGTATATTGTCGAGGGTGATTCCGCCCTGGGTTCCTGCAAGATGGGTCGCGATGCCGATTTTCAGGCAATTATTCCGGTCCGCGGCAAGATTCTCAATTGCCTGAAAGCCGATTATGAGGCGATTTTCAAGAATGAAATCATTGTCGACCTGATCAAGGTGCTCGGCTGCGGTATCGAGATCCAGACCCGCCACAACAAGGATTTATCAGCTTTTGACTTGAATGGCCTGCGCTGGAATAAAGTGATCATCTGTACGGATGCCGATGTCGATGGCTTTCAGATCCGGACGCTGATTTTGGCGATGCTCTACCGCCTGACGCCGACTCTGATTGATCAAGGCAAGGTTTTTATTGCTGAATCACCTTTATTTGAGATTACCCAGCGGACCCGCAAAGATGAGCAGACCTTTTTTGCTTACAACGAAAAGGAAAAGAGCGAACTGCTGGCCAGGCTTGGTGCCGACAAGTGCACCATCCAGCGGTCTAAAGGTCTGGGTGAAAATGAACCGGAAATGATGTGGCTGACGACAATGAGTCCGGAAACTCGCCGGCTGATCCAGGTCATGCCTGGTGATCCGCAGATGACTCTGGAAACCTTTGACTTGCTGCTGGGCGACAATCTGGCCGGCCGCAAGACACATATCGAACAGAATGGCCATCTTTACCTGGATATGCTGGATGTCGGCTGACAAGAGGAGGATTGCATGACCAAAGCACTGAATTCCGGTCTGTTGCAGCAGCAGCCGATAACTGAAACGCTTGAAATAAATTATATGCCATATGCCATGAGCGTCATTGTCTCAAGGGCGATACCGGAAATTGACGGATTTAAGCCTTCACATCGCAAATTGTTATATACGATGTATAAAATGGGCCTGCTGGGCAGCAACCGGACCAAATCAGCCAATGTTGTCGGCCAGACAATGAAGCTGAATCCGCACGGTGATCAGGCTATTTATGAAACAATGGTTCGCCTGACCCGCGGCAATGGAGCTTTGCTGCACCCGTATGTCGATTCCAAGGGGAATTTCGGACGCCAGTATTCTCGTGACATGGCCTATGCCGCATCTCGTTATACCGAGGTAAGACTGGACAAGATTTGCGAAGAAATTTTTCGCGGACTGGACAAAAACAGTGTCGATTTCATGGAAAACTATGATGGAACCATGCAGGAGCCCATGCTGCTGCCAGCCAGTTTTCCATCGATCCTTGTCAACAGCAATCAAGGTATTGCTGTTGGTATGGCCAGCAACATCTGTTCATTTAATCTCAATGAAGTTTGCCAGGCGACCATTGCCTACATTCGCGATCCCGGATTTCGGCTGCTTGACGTACTGCCGGCACCGGACTTTTCGACTGGCGCTGAAATAATCTACAGTCCGCGGGAAATGGAACAGATTTTGCAGACGGGTCGCGGCAGTGTCAAATTGCGGGCCACCTACGAGGTCGATAAGAAGAACGGGTTCATCGAAGTCAAGGAAATTCCTTATACCACAACGGTTGAGGCAATTATTGATGATATCACTGAACTGGTCAAGTCAGGCAAAATCAAGGAAATTAATGATGTGCGCGACGAGACCGATCTGGATGGCCTTAAACTGACGCTGGATTATAAGAAATCAGCTGATCCGGATGCTTTGATGCAGAAACTATTCCGTTTTACATCCTTGCAGACGACATTTCCTTGTAATTTTAATATACTGATCAACGGCACACCCCGAGTCCTGGGAGTCAAGGCGATCATCGGCGAGTGGCTAGCCTGGAGAAGAGCCTGCGTTCATCGCGAAATCGGCTTCGATCTCGAGAAAAAACTTGAGAAATTGCATCTTTTACGTGGTTTAGAGAAAATTTTGCTGGATATTGACAAGGCCATCCGGATCGTGCGCGAAACGGGAAAAGAAGCTGATGTCGTGCCCAATCTGATGGCAGGTTTCGATATTGATGCAATGCAGGCTGAGTTTGTAGCTGAAATCCGCCTGCGGCAGCTCAATCGCCAGTATATTCTGCAGCGTACGGCTGACATCAAGACTCTGCTGGATGAAATCGCTGATTTGCAGGCCACATTGGAAAACCGCGAACGCGTTGACAAACTGATTACCCGGCAGCTTGAAGCAGTTGCTAAAAAGTACGGCCAAAAACGTCTGACACGGCTGGTTCACGAGGATGATGTCGAAGTTCTGACCGACCATCAGATGATCGAAGATTTCCGCCTGCGACTTTTCCTGACCGAACACGGTTACTTAAAAAAACTGGCCCTTACGTCATTGCGCAGTGCCGGTGAGCTGAAGACCAAAGAAGATGACCAGATCATCCAGGATCTCGAAGGCAAAAACAAATCGGATCTTTTACTGTTTTCAGATCGTGGTAATGTTTACAAAATGAAATGCTTTGAAATCAAAGATCACAAACCTTCTGATCTTGGTGAATACACGCCGAACCTGCTGAGCCTTGAAGAAGGTGAGCGGATCGTTTTTATCCATCTGACTGATGATTACGCTGGATTTCTGCTGTTTGGCTTTGCCAGCGGCAAAATGGCCAAGGTTCCTCTGTCGGCCTATGAAACCAAGACGAACCGGAAAAAGCTGGTCAATGCTTATAGCGAACATTCACCCCTTGTGGCTATTCATCATTTACTCGAAGACACCGATTTTGTCGTCATCAGCAGCATTAAAAAGGTTCTGGTTTTCAACAGCACCACGGTACCGCTCAAGACAACCCGGACGACGCAGGGTGTTCAGGTTTTACTGTCTAAAAAGGGAAGCAAAATGGTTTCCTGCAAGCGCCTGGCTGATTCTGACATTATTGAACCCCAGTATTATCGCAACAGGACCTTGCCGGCGGTTGGTTCCTATATCCGTGAAAGCACGCTTTCCAATCGCCAGCTCGGTCTGGAAGGCCCCTGATCGTGAAACGGACACTATACATTCATGATAAGCAGTCCGGCAGCCCGATCCTGCGTCGCCTGCTGATCATTCTGCTGACTCTGGCCCTGATCGGCGGCAGTGTTGTCGGCTATTACATCATGGTCGGCGAACGGCGGGCATCCACAATCCTGGATGATTTCCGGCAGGCGCTGGCTGACGGGCAATATACTGAAGCAATCGAGCTATATCGTGTCACGCAGGCGAAGGCTCTGACTGACAGCTGGGTCGAACAGTACAAGGATAAATACCAGGCTGCTTTACAGGCCATGGAAAAGCAGATTGATGACCAGGTTTCAGCCATTCAGTCGAAATTGCTGATAAACCAGCGCCTGTCAGCAGGTGAGCTGTCTTTCGCTGAAGATATGGCTGAAGCTTCGGCTGTTCGCCTGATCAGTTTTTTAAGGAAAATCTGCACAGATTATCTCGATGGGCGTTTAGAACGGAACACGCTGGAGAATGCCTTTGGCCAATTAGCCAGCCTGACGAACCTCAAGGAATCAATCGGCGGCTTGCCCGGTCAGTTTGATGCAATGACTGTTGCTCAACCTCAAATCATTGCGGCTTATGCCGACTTGGCCGATGCGCAATACTGGGCCGCATGGCAAATCTACAAAGACTTGGCTGAAGATGAAAAAATGATTGGATTTGTTCAGGATCTTGCCCGTCAAAGGTTAGCTGATTGTGAAAAAGTCATGTATCAGCCCTTGCTTGAAAAAGCCCGTACATTGATGGCTGGCGGCCGCTATCTTTCAGCACGCGACGCTTTGGAAAAAATGGCAGCAGTCTATAAGCAAGATGAAACTGTCAGCCAGGCGATTGATGTCTGCTCGAGCCATCTGCCAATTGCCTATGCCTCTTATAACGGAACAGTTGAGGTTATAACTATCAAACCATTAATCATTCGTCCCGACCTCGCTTTCGATGACGATCGTTACGCCGCCGCCGCCAATGACACCATGCTGACAACACATGAATTTCGAGTATTATTGGATGAATTGTACGCCAATAATTATATCCTGATCGATGCCAGCCGCCTGTATACAGCCGACCGCAAGCGTGCCAGCCTGCAGCTGCCGGTAGGCAAGAAGCCGATCATCCTGGTCATCGACGGCCTGAATTACTATGCTTCACGCCGTCAGACCGGCAATTGCTGGGATCTTGTTTTTGATGAAGGCGGTGAGGTCAGCGGCCTCTATCAGGATATCAGCGGCCAAATGATTGTTGATCGCGAAGCAGAAGCCATTGGCCTGCTGGATACTTTTGTCACAGCTCATCCCGATTTCTCCCACGATGGCGCCAAAGGAACGATTTCTCTGACTGGCTACGAGTGCCTTTTCGGTAAAATCATTGATGAAGACCAGCTTGACGACCGCAATCTGGCGTTGGCTGATAACGGGTATGAAACAATAAGCCCGACTGCTGATGAAATCGCTGCAAATCGTGAGGAAGCCCGTAATCTAATTGACCGTCTCTTGCAGACCGGCTGGCAGTTTGCCTCTTCGTCCTATGGCTTTATCGATATCGGCAATTCAGAATTTGAAAAAATTAAAGCCGATCATGGCAAATGGCAAGCACAAATCGGCAGTCTGACGCGACCTGTCGAATTTTTCAACTACCCCAGCGGATCCATCCTGGCAGGATCTGATGAACGTGCCATTTGGCTGAGGGAACAAGGGTTCATCCTTTTCGGCGGTCTGGGCACGACAGCCTATCTTTATGCCGGCAACGGATATATCTATGTTGACAAAACACCGATCAATGGCTTTACCCTGCGTAATGCAGCTCTATACAAGCTTGGCCGCTTGTTTGATGCGGACAAGGTCTATGATGAGGGTGTAAGGTGAATAATGAAGGATGAAGGATGAAGAATGAAGAATGAATGAAGGATGAAGGATGAAGAATGAAGAATGAATGAAGGATGAAGAATGAAGAATGAATGAAGGATGAAGAATGAAGAATGAATGAAGAATGAAGGATGAAGGATAATGTTCCTTCATGCTCGCGAAGCGAGCCCTTCATTTTTCATTTTTCATTTTTCATCCTTCA
>DMJC01000194.1 GCA_003451915.1 Clostridiales bacterium | reverse complement strand
GGTATAAACAGCATCGTGCTGATAATGCCGCCGAAAAAGCCTTCGAGGGTCTTTTTCGGGCTGAGTGACGGGATAATCGGATGCCGGCCGATTGCCGATCCGACAAAATAAGCAAAAACGTCCGATATCCATGGCGAAACCAGGCCAAACAACAGCCATAAAAATCCATCGTGAACTTCAAAGGCCAGAATGACCGGACAGCTGAGAGGAAAGGCCACATAAGCCATAATCGCTGCTGTCGCGACTGCATCAGGCAGCGCTTCCGGACCACGTTTGACCAGAATGCCGATAACCACAAACAACATGGCAGCAAGCAGCAGAAAAGACATCAATGCCAACCCGCCGGCAATCTGATCGGTAAAGCCGATTTCTTCATCGCGGTTATGCCTGGCAAAATATGCTGAACCCAGCAATGGCAGCAGCATGAAGAGGCTGCCGACAGTAGCCATGACCGAATTGGGTCTCAGCCCCCGTTGCCGGACTGCCTGAACCAGTTCACGCGAAGCGAGAAAAGCCACGCCAGTAAAAAGGGCGATCGGCGGCCAGGCAAACCAGTAGCCCGGCACAATGAAAACCGCAATGCCCAGAGCAAAGAGGATCCCGGTGATCACACGCTGTTTCACGATGACCTGATGCCTCCGAATCTGCGGTCACGGGCTGTGTAAGCCTGCAAAGCCAACAGCATATGCTCATCGGCAAAGTCTGGCCATAAAACATCGGAAAACCACAGTTCTGAGTAGGCTGACTGCCAAGTTAAAAAATTTGACAAACGCAGTTCGCCACTTGGCCGGATCAGCAAGTCAGGATCAGGTACATCTGGCAGATAAAGTGCATTGTGCACGGCATTTTCATCGATCGAACCGGGTTCACGTAAACCGTCACGGACTTCCCTGGCCAATTTCTGGCAAGCTTGCGTCAATTCACGGCGGCCCCCATAATTGATGGCAATGATCAACTGTAAATTCTGGCGTTCACGCGATTTCAGCTCCGTTTGCCTGACAATTTCCTGCATATCGGCCGGCAATGCCGCAATATCGCCTGTAAAGCGCAACCTGATCCCCTCTTTGGCCAGTTTGACATCAAACGTCCGGATGAACTCAACAAAAAGATCCATCAGGGTATTGACCTCATCGGCCGGGCGGCTCCAGTTTTCTGTCGAAAAAGCATAAACTGTCAGATACTGAATGCCATATCGGCAACACATGCGGCACACATTCTCAAGATTTTCAGCGCCAGCCCGGTGACCGGCCGATCGCGGCAGACCGCGTTTCGTCGCCCAGCGACCATTACCGTCCATAATCACAGCCAGATGAACCGGAATTTTCAGTCCGGTCTCCCCTGGTGCAGTTGCTGGAGTTCCTGCAGTTTTTTTCTTGCTGCCGAAAAATTTAAGAATGCTGAAGATATTTCGCATGCTGCTCCTTTCAAGCAAGAGCCGGGCGACAAAGCACCCGGCCAAGTTGCGTGAAATAAACTTCAATCAAAGCTGATCAAAGCTCCATCAGATCCTTGTCCTTCTCAGCCGCAATCTTGTCGATCTCAGCGATAAATCTGTCAGTCAGTTTCTGCAGCGCGATTTCGACTTCAGCCATGCTGTCTTCGGTCAATTCCTTCTTCTTCAGATGAGCCCGGTATTTGTCCAGGCAGTCGCGGCGAATATTACGGATGGCTACTTTCGCCTCTTCCGCATATTTGTTGACGCTCTTGACCAGGTCTTTACGACGCTCCTCAGTCAAAGCCGGGAAAACCAATCGCAGCTGTTTGCCATCATTATTGGGATTGATGCCCAGATCAGAAGCCTGGATAGCCCGTTCAACCGCTTTCAAAGTCGTAGGGTCCCAGGGTGTGATCGTAATCAGGCGCGGTTCGGGGACCTGAATGTTGGCAACCTGCTGAATCGGTGTCTGAACTCCGTAATAATCAATCGAAATACGGTCAAGCACCTTGGGATTTGCACGTCCTGCCCGAATCGCATTGAAATTTTCATGCAAGATATGAATGGTCTTGTTCATATGGTCTTCATAAGGATGAAAGGAATCCTTGGTGATCTGAATCATCGTCATACGGTTACCTCCGTGTCAAACAAACTGTGAATCCATTATACCGAATTGACAGTCATCCGTGAAGAGCTTTTTGCACCTTCGGTGCATGAAGAGCTCACTGCGTTCGCATGAAGGCGGCTTCGCCGCATGAAGAGCAGCCAAAGGCTGCATGAAAAGCAGTGAGCCTTAACTTACAATAGTTCCGATATCATCGCCGCAGACGATGCGGATGATGTTTTCAGGATCTTCCATGCTGAATACAGCGATGGCTACCTGGTTGTCACGGCAGAGTGCAGCGGCTGTCGCATCCATGATACCGAGGTTCAGCTGCAGAACTTCATTGTGGCTGACTGTGGTGTAACGGATGGCGTCTGGGTGTTTGCGCGGGTCTTTATTGTAAACACCGTCGACCATCGTGGCTTTGAGCATGATATCGGCTTCAATTTCCGAGGCACGCAAGGCTGCCGCTGTGTCGGTCGAGAAGAAAGGATTGCCGGTCCCGCAGGCAAAGATGACAACTCGGCCTTTTTCCAGGTGGCGGACGGCGCGTTTGCGGATATAGGGTTCGCAGAACTGGCGCATTTCGATCGCACTGAGCACGCGGGTCACGCAACCAGCCTGTTCAAGCGCGTCAGATAAGGCAAGGGCATTCATGGCTGTGCCGAGCATACCGATGTGGTCGGCTGTGACACGGTCCATCCCCTCGCTGCTGCGGCCTCGCCAGAAGTTGCCGCCGCCAACGACGATACCGACCTCGACACCGAGCTGAGTCAGCCGATAAATGGTCGAACCGATAATTTTTAAAGTCTCATTGTCGATACCCTGGCTTTTACTGCCGGCCAAAGCTTCACCACTCAGTTTCAGCAGGATGCGCTTGTATTTGATTGTCATAGGAACCTCCTGAAAAAAAGGAACATGCGGAGCATGTTCCTCTAGGTGACTGATCAATTATTTGATCTGCTTCATGACCTCATCAGCGAAATTCTCTTCTTTTTTCTGCAAGCCCTCGCCCATTTCAAAGCGGACGAAGCGGCGGACCGTGATGTTTTCTCCGATGGTGGCGATCATTTCTTTGACCAGAGTGCCGATCGTCTTGGAGTCATCCTTGACGAAAGGCTGCTCGAGCAGGCAGTTTTCCTCATAAAACTTAGAAAGGCGGCCTTCAACGATTTTATCGACGATTTTTTCCGGCTTGCCTTCGTTTAAAGCCTGGTTACGGACGATTTCACGCTCTTTTTCCAGCGCATCAGCCGGCACCTCAGCTTTGGAGACCCAGAGCGGCTTCATCGCGGCAACCTGCATTGCGATATCACGGACCATTTTGCGGAAATCTTCGTTTTTAGCAGCAAAGTCGGTTTCGATGTTGACTTCGATCAGAACGCCAACGCGGCCACCGGCATGAATATAAGCATCAACAATGCCTTCCGCGGCGATGCGGGTCATTTTCTTATCTGCTGAGCTGATGCCCTTTTCACGTAGCCAGATGATGGCTTTTTCCATATCGCCGCTGGTCTCGGTCAAAGCCTTTTTGCAGTCCATCATGCCGGATCCGGTCTTTTCACGCAGTTCTTTGATCATATCAACTGTTACAGCCATGTTTAAATCCTCCTGTCGTGGATAAATATCTATTAATGATTAATCTTCGTCGATTTTGGCAGCTTCGTCTGACGACAAGTCAGCACTGTCGGCGGCTTCGAGCTGTTCGCCCTGGCGGCCTTCAATGATCGCATCGGCAAGTTTGCCGGCGATCAGTTTGACTGCACGGATGGCGTCATCGTTACCGGGAATGACGAAGTCAACTTCCTCGGGATCGCAGTTGGTGTCAACGATGCCGACAATCGGGATGCCCAGACGGCGGGCTTCGAGCACAGCAATATGCTCTTTGCGCGGATCAACGACGAACATGCAGGTAGGCAGGCGATTCATGGTCTTGATACCGCCGAGGTTTTTCTCAAGTTTCTCCATCTCCAGCTTGAGCTTGGCGACTTCCTTTTTGGGAAGAACATCGAACGTCCCATTGTTCTGCATGGCAGTCAGTTCGGTCAAGCGATTGATACGTTTTCGGATGGTGGCAAAGTTGGTAAGTGTGCCGCCCAGCCAGCGGTTGTTGATGAAATACATGCCACAGCGCTCGGCCTCTTCGCGGATCGAATCCTGAGCCTGCTTTTTGGTGCCGACGAACAGCATCGTGCCGCCATTCATCGCGATCTGACGGACGGCCATGTAGGCCTCGTCGACCTTGCGGACGGTCTTCTGCAGGTCAATGATGTAGATTCCGTTGCGCTCGGTGTAAATGTACTCCGCCATTTTGGGGTTCCAGCGGCGGGTCTGATGTCCGAAATGGACACCTGCTTCTAAGAGCTGTTTCATACTGATAACGGCCATGGTTGGTTTCCTCCTGTTTTTTCCTCCATGGGTGTGCAGCCGGATCTGATCAAATCAGGGCAACAGGCACAGCTATCCCATGTGTGTATTTGAACCGTGGCAATTGTATCACGAAGCTCTATCTAAATCAAGCATATTAGTGAAGGATTGTGGTTGATCAGCGATAATGTCATGGTATAACTCGTCAGGGAAAATGTCATCCCTCAGCACAACCGATATAATGAGAGGATGAAATACGAAATGACAAAACAGGAAGCTCGAAAAGTAACCATAGTGGAGGAACTGCTGGCCGGTCGTTACAACAACGGGCAGGCTGCGGAACTCCTTGACCTCAGTGTCAGACAGGTTCAGCGGCTGAAAGCGGAGGCAGCTGCGCATGGGGTCATGAGTGTTTTGCATCACAGCAGGGGTGTCAAACCGACTAATACATTAGACCCGCAGATTGCCAGGACTTTGCTTGAAGTCTACCAGACCGAGTTGACTGGCTATAATTTCTGCCATGCCACGGATGTGTTCGCCGAGGAAAAGGGGATCTTTGTTGGTGTCAGCACCTTGGCAAGATACCTTAAAGCGCAAGGCATCAAGTCTCCCAAGGCCAAGCGTCGGCCCAAGAAACATCGATCCAGGGATGCCCGCACCCACGAGGGGGAATTGGTCGAGATGGATGCTTCCGGCTTTGACTGGCTGGGTACAGGCTCATATCTCCATTTGCACGGTGCTGTTGACGACGCAACGGATCGAATCCTGGCTCTGCATTTCGAAAAAGAAGAAACGTTCGAAGGCTACTGCGAGCTGATGTTCCAAATGAATCACGACGGGCATTTGCCCCGGGAGATCTATACGGATGCCCGAACGATTTTCGCTTACGACAGCAAAACCAAGCAGAAGCTGACGCTGGCGGAAGAACTGGATGGCCAGTTTGAAAAACAGCCTCATTTTGCCAGGGCGCTGAAGGAACTCAATATCCTCCTGATTATCGCCCGGTCGCCTCAGGCCAAAGGCTGTATAGAACGGCTCTGGGGAACCCTGCAGGACCGTTTGCCCAAGGACATGAAACGCCAGGGCGTCACCACAATCGAACAAGCCAACGAGTTCCTCAGAAACTACATCCCTTACTATAACCGCAAGTTCGCCGTTCAGCCCGCCAGTCCGGACAAGGTGTATCTGCCCAAACATGATGCCTGGCAGATGCAGCTGATCTTTGCCAGGCATACAACCCGAAAGCTCGATTCAGGCCTGTCCTTCTCGTTCAATAATCAAAAGTTCACTCTGCCTGCCAACGCTAATGGTGAAAGGATTCCAGCCATGCCCCATGACACGCTTGTCGTTGCGACCAGTAAAAACATCGGCATTCAGGTTGTTTTCAAAGGTCTTGTTTTTAAACCAGTATTGCTTCAGCCAAAACAAAAAGTCCATGCCACCCCGAAACCGGAAGTAAAAAAATCTGCAGTTTCAAAGCCGTATAATCCCCACTCGCCATGGCGCGATTACACAGATATTTTCTATTCTAAGAAACGAAAAGGTGACATTTTCCCTGATCAGTTATCTGCTGCTACCCATGACATTTTCGCTGACCGTTGACAGAAGAATTTTTCAAGTTTGTGGAAATTTTTCAAGTGAAAGGTGAAGGATGAAGAATGAAGGATGAAGAATGAAAAATGAAAAATGAAGGGCAACTTCGTTGCATGAAAAGCTTGCTGCGCTCGCATGAAGAGCACCTGCGTTGCATGAAGAAGTCTCGTGAAGCGACATCCTTCATCCTTCATTCTTCATTCTTCATCCTTCATTCTTCATTCTTCATTCTTCATCCTTCATTCTTCATCCTTCATTCTTCATTACGATAGTCAAGGAATATCATCCAGACTTGCAAATTCATACCCTCGTGCCCTGATTTCGTCTATCAGTTCCGGCAGAAGCTCCGTGTTCGTTTTCGATACGGCATGCAGCAAGATGATTGAGCCATTATGCAGCTGGCCAAGGATGCGAGCTTTGGCTTCGGCCGGATCGGGCTGGTCGTCGGTCAGCCAGTCACTGTAGGCAAAGCTCCAGAACACTGTTTTATAGCCTTCCCTGCTCATCAGGTCGAGCAAACGCTCGCTGTAAACACCCGATGGCGGCCGATATAGTTTTACCATATCCTGGCCGGTTAAATCTTTATAAGCAGTTTCTAAACGGTGAATATCTGCTATAACTGCCTCTGCACCTTTTTCATCAAGCATTTTGACCGTGTCAGGATGAATATATGAATGATTTGCGACCGTGTGTCCCTCTTCGGCCATCCGGATGACCAGATCTGTGTTATTGGTCAGATAGGAACCGATGATGAAGAAGGTAATCGGCACACCCTTCATTTTTGCAGTGTCCAGGATCTGCCCTGTATAATTATTGAATTCATAGCCATTATCCATGGTCAGATAAACGACCTTGCGGTCGGTCAGCGGCAACTGCCAGATGACATTATACTTGTCGATCATTTTTCGCACACTGTCAGGAATTCCGGTGGGAATATCCTGGCCGGCAGGATCGGCATAGGTAAAACTCCAGCCCAGGCTTTGATTGTTGTCGGACAGTGGCCCGGTTGCGGTAGGCATGACAGTTGTTTCAGACGGCAGGGATGTATTGTCGGTTTTGGAAGGCACGACAGACGCACCCGATGTTTCATGACTGACGGTTTGCGAAGAATCAGAAGTTTCTGTACTGCTGACAACCGGTGTCGGTGACAGGGTGCCTGATTCAGAAGGCAAAACCGGGAATATCTGGCAGCCGCCGATCCGGATGGCCAGCAGAAAAGCGACAAACACTATCAGCGGCATGACACGAATAAATGTTTTCATCCGGACCCCCCGTCTGATTGGCCCATGGGCTTTGCAGCAATCCCTGACGCGACCTCAGGTCGCAACCGAATCAATTATATCAGTTATTGGCCAGTAATTCAGCCACGTCGGTCTGTGCAAAATGATAGTGCTTGTTGCAGAAATGGCACTCAACATTAACGCCAGCCGGATCAGCAT
>DMJC01000223.1 GCA_003451915.1 Clostridiales bacterium | reverse complement strand
TGAAGGGCGGCAAAGCCGCATGAAGGGCACCTTCGGTGAGAGAAAAAATAATCGTTTATATAAAGGCTTCGTCTTGTTAGAATCAGACGAAGCCTTTACATAATTTTACAGGTGTTATTTCCGAATAGCGGCTTTGCTGTCTTTCCAGCTGCGAAGCAGCCTTCGAACTATTCGAAAATCGGGGTATTCAGGAGCCAGAGCGAGGAAGGCACTGGCCTGACCGGTCAAATCGGACCGCGGCAGCAATTACCGCTGACCCGAATGAATCCGATGAGGGTTTCTTTAGCCGAATGAAGAACGAGTTTTAATGAGAAAAGAATTAAACTATCGGCTTTGCCGCCTTTCATGTACCGAAGGTGCCTTTTCTGTCGCGAAGCGACCCTTCATGCGGCTTTGCCGCTTTTCATGCGAACGAAGTGAGCCCTTCATGTCGCGAAGCGACCTTTCATGCGGCGCAGCCGCCTTTCATGTACCGAAGGTGCCTTCATGTCGCGAAGCGACCCTCACTTTTCACCTTTTAGTTGACACTAAGCCCCTATATTTTGTAATATAGTGTAAATGCTTATCCTAATTGACAAAGCTAAATGAAATATGAAACTTGACAAATAAATAAATGGAGGTGATTGCCATAGACTGGTTATTCGGTTTAATAGCCGGACTGATTATCGGAGCCGCCGCTGGAATCGGCGGAGCCGTTTACTTCTATCAACGAGGGTTTAGCAAAAAGGCTGAAGCTATCCGTCATTCTACGGAAGAGGCTGAAGCTGAAGCAGGTAAACTGATCGGAGATGCGCAGAAAACCGGTGAAAGCAGAAAAAGAGAGCTCCTTCTGCAAGCCAAGGAGGAGATTCACAAAACTAGGCTTGAACTTGAAAAAGATGTTCGTGAACGAAAGACTGAAATACAGCGCGAACGTAACCGTCTGGAACAGAAAGAAGAATCACTTGACCGTAAATTAGAGATTCTTGATCAGAAAGAAGAAGCTCTGGATAATCGTGTGAGTGATGTCCTGGCGCTGGAAGAACGGGCCAGGGAGCTGGAACGGCAGAAAGTCTTTGAATTGGAACGCATATCCAGCCTGACCGTTGAAGATGCCCGTAATCTGGTTCTGGATGAGGCCAGGCAAGAATACCGGCACGACATGGCTGTGATGCTTCGCCAGATGGAAGAGGCCACCAAAGAGGAGGCCGATCGTAAAGCGAAGGATATCATTGTCAGTTCCATTCAGCGTTATGCTGCTGATTATGTGTCAGAAACGACCGTATCAGTTGTCACGCTGCCGAATGATGAGATGAAAGGACGGATTATCGGCCGTGAGGGCCGTAATATCCGGACGCTTGAGACCTTGACCGGGGTTGACCTGATCATTGATGACACGCCTGAGGCGGTCATTCTGTCAAGCTTTGATCCTATCCGGCGTGAAATTGCCCGTATTACGATTGATAAACTGATAATCGACGGGCGTATCCATCCCGCACGCATTGAAGAAATGGTCGAAAAGGCCAAAAAAGAAGTCGAAGCCACCATCAAGCAGGAAGGTGACCGGGCAGTTTTCGAAACCGGCATCATGGGCTTGCATCCTGAGATTATCAAACTCTTGGGCAAGCTGCGCTACCGTACGAGTTACGGGCAGAATGTCCTGCAGCATTCCATTGAGGTTTGCTGGCTGGCTGGTATGATGGCCTCTGAGCTGGGCCTGGACGTCATGATGGCGAAACGGGCCGGCTTGCTCCACGATTTAGGCAAAGCAGCAGACTTTGAAATGGAAGGCTCTCACATAACCTTGGGAGCTGATCTGGCCAGAAAGTATAAAGAAGGGCCGGAAGTCATCAATGCGATTATGTCGCATCATGGCGATGTCGAACCAGATTCGCTGATTTCGATTCTGGTTGCTGCGGCCGATGCAATATCGGCAGCCCGTCCGGGAGCCCGGCGTGAAAATCTGGAAACATACATAAAGCGTATCCAGAAGCTGGAAGAGATTGCCAATTCGTTTTAAGGCGTTGAGAAATCCTATGCAATCCAGGCTGGCCGTGAGATTCGTGTCATGGTCCGGCCGGAAAATGTCCGTGATGATGAAATGATTCTCAAAGCTCGCGAAATTTGCAAAAAAATTGAAGATGAGCTGGATTATCCGGGACAGATCAAAGTTCACATCATCAGAGAAACTCGTATTACCGAGTACGCCAAATAAACGGCAGTACACAATCGTCTCTTGGAAAAGCATGTCAAAGGGGATGCAGGCCTGTACCGTTAAGCGTATTGGCCTGCATCCTTTTTCAGTTTTTGATGTTCCATGACACTTGTCCAGCATCTTATGTTAAAATAAACCTGTTATCAGAAATATTGGAGGAAACCGATTGCGTATATTGTTTATCGGAGACCTGGTGGGATCCGGCGGACGGAAGATTCTCAAAGCCAGGTTGCCGGATCTGAAGAAATCTTATCAAATTGACGTCTGTGTGGCTAATGCTGAAAATGCGGCGGCAGGTTTGGGCTTGACTGCTGTTCTGGCCCGTGATATTCACGCTTCAGGTGTTGATGTGATCACCATGGGCAACCATTGCTGGTCGAAACACGAATTTTTACAATCTGCTGATGATTTCAAGCATCTTGTCAGGCCGGCCAATATGCCGTCGGCCTGGCCTGGCCGCGATCATACCGTTTACGAACATGGCAGCGGCCGTCTGATCGTTATCAATCTTTTGGGAAGAGTCTACATGGATCCGGCAGATGACCCTTTTGCGGCTGCAGACCGGCTGGTCACCGCATTGAAAGAACAATATGCCACAAAAATGGTGCTGATAGATTTTCATGCCGAAGCTACAGCTGAAAAGAGCGCGATGGCCTGGTATCTGAATGGGCGGGCTTCTGCCGTTATCGGAACACACACCCACGTTCAGACTGCCGATGAGGTTATCCTGGACCGGGGTACGGCATTTATCACCGACGTCGGCATGACCGGGCCTGTTGACGGCATTATCGGGATGGAAAGGCGGTCATCTTTGCGACGTTTTGTTGATCGGCTGCCGGCTGCTTATGAAGTTGCGCAAGGCCGTAATGCTCTATGTGCAGTGATGATCGAAACAGATCCGGTTACCGGACAGGCTGTCCGGATTGAGCGTATCAGGGTTTCCGAATGATCTGCCGCCATTGTTTTGTCAAAATATTGGTTATCATCATGGCCCTGCTGTTATCAGCCGGCTGTTCTGCTGTCCCTTCAGGCTCGGAGGAGCCGACCACCTTTTTTACTTCGGTTACTGAAACGGAAACCATGCCTTTGGTTACGGATGATGTACAGGATGCTCCCAGTGGCGTTCTGCGGCTTTGGTGGAGCAAGCGTACTTCCTTGAATCCGCTTCTGGACGTGAGTGAATCGGGCGTTGCGGCAAATCGGCTTATTTTCCAGGGTTTGTTTCAGATTGGTTCTGACCAGCGATTGTTGAACGGTTTAGCTGAAGAGATCAGCTTTGATGCATCATCGTTGACAGCTGTCATCAGACTGCGGGGTGATCAGGTTTTTCATGATGGTTCTCCGGTTACAGCAGCCGATGTCGAGGCCTGCCTGAATTTCATTCTGGCAAAAAGCGGCAATTCGGCGTATGCGGCTGGATTGTCAGCGATCAGTGCTGTCCAGGTGCTTGATGAGCATGCCTTGCTGTTGACTTTGAACCGGCCTGATTATTGGCTTGCTTATCGTCTGACATTCCCGATAATACCGGCAGCCAGCCTGAATGGGAAACCTTTTGATTTAATTCCCGGTACAGGGCTGTTTCGCATGGATTCATACGACAGTGTACAAGGTCTCACCCTGGTTCGTTCCGGCGGTCTTGATAAAAAGTCAGCTTTGCGGGCGATCCGGCTGATCGAGTTTGACGATCTGAATGATGCCATGAAGGCTTTTGAAGATGACCGGCTTGATCTTGTCGATCTGCCGGCTGTTGATTATAGCCGATATGTCTTGCGTGACAGTTTGCGTTTCGGGCATTATTATAGTCAAGAAGCAGTCATTTTGGCGTATAATACCAGACAGAAGCATCTGCTGAATGATTCAGGCCGGCTTGTCTGGCTCAAGCGGCTGTTGGCTGTTTCTGAGCTGAATTTGTCTGGTGTATCAGGCAGCAGCACGGGTACTGCAGTGCAGCTCGAATCATATTTGCTGGATGGAGCCAGCTATTCGGAAGATCAGGCACTGGCCAATCTGGGCGGAGGAGCCTGGCCTGCAGGATCTGGCCAAATGACGATTCTGGTCTCATTGGCTGACAGCCAGAATTTGTTTCTGGCTTCAACTCTGGGCGAACACCTCGAACGGGCCGGCATCTCCTGGCAGCTGCGCGCTGAGTCGGCTGAAGGTTTTACATCTGCACTGGCAGCGGGTGAATATGATCTAGCCTTGCTCAATGTTGTTTTGCCAGCAGAACCGGATCCCGCATGGGTATTTAGCAACAGTCCGGTCCCGCCGCTGACGGTGAGTGAACTGGCCGGTGACGGACTGCCTGATCTGGGAGAATGGCTGACCAGATTGCAGGCTAATGCTATCCTGTCATCGATGCGGGATCAGCCTGACACTGAGGTGCTGGCGAAAAATTTATATGAAGCTGCGGTTCGCTCGCCGTTGAGCGTTCTGCTGATCCGGTCTGCGGCTGTCGTTTATGGCGACCGGGTTATCGGGCAAAGCGAGCCTGATCGCTATAACCCCTATCAGGGGATTGAGGAGCTTTGGGTATGGTCTGGGCAATCATCGTAATCGTCCTGCTGGTATCAGCAGACCAATTGCTGAAATTATTGGTTAAGATAAATCTGTCACCTGCAGACAGTATACCTGTCATCGACAATTTCTTTTACATTGTCAATCGGCACAATACCGGCGCAGCCTGGAGTTTTCTGGCCGGGAAGGAATGGGGCATTTATGCGTTGGCTGGTGTTTCGGCAGTTGTCTCTGCTATCATGCTGGTTATCATCTGGCGCAGCCGGAACATCCGTCTGAAAGCCTGCCTGACCATCATCTGCTCCGGCAGCCTGGGCAACCTGATCGATCGTGTCCGTGATCGGGCAGTTACCGATTTTCTTGATTTTCATTTTGGCAGCTATATTTTTCCGACTTTCAATCTGGCGGATATGCTTATTGTCTGCGGGACGATCCTGCTGGCCATCTTGATTCTGTTTGATCAGTCAATCCTGGCTGAAACAACAACTCACAAGAAGGAGAAACCGAATGAACCTGACCCTGCCCATTGATCAGGATGGTATCCGGCTGGACAGTTATCTCAAGGATAAACTCACCGGGCATTCGCGTGCCTATCTGCAAAAGCTGATCGGGGAGGGCCTGGTAACGCTGCAGGGTAAACCGCTGAAGCCATCCTGGAAGACTGTGACTGGCCAGACCATTGAACTGATTCTGCCTGACCCTGAACCATCCAGCCTGCAGGCGGAAAATATTCCGCTGGATATTGTCTATGAAGACGATTGGCTGCTGGTAGTCAACAAACCGCAGGGCATGGTCGTTCATCCGGCTGTTGGCCACCGTTCGGGAACTTTAGTCAATGCCTTGCTCAGTTGTTGTGCCGGAC
>DMJC01000209.1 GCA_003451915.1 Clostridiales bacterium | reverse complement strand
GCGTAGCGGTGTGTGACTCACCAGCCGGAACTTATGAGTTCCTTGGCTATGTTCAGGACCACGCAGGCCGTTTACTGGGTCACCGGCCAGGTGACACAATGCCGTTCGATCCGGCTGTGCTGGTCGATGACGATGGGCGAACCTACTTATTTTTTGGCAACGGGCCGCTGCCAGGCCGTGAGAAATTTATGAAGAATCGGGATGCCCGTTGTGTCGAACTGGCGTCGGACATGCTGACGATGCTGGATGAACCCAGGCCGTCAGTACCAACCTTGAACAGTCAAGACAGCGGGAGCTTTTCCGGCCACGAAATGTTCGAAGCCAGCTCGATCCGCAAATTCAAGGGTAAATATTACTTTATCTACTCATCGGTTCTGACCCATGAATTGTGTTATGCAGTTTCCGACCGGCCGACAGAAGGCTATCAGTATGGCGGCACATTGGTGTCCAACGGCGATATCGGATTAGAAGGGCCCGTGGCAACCGGATTTAACGGCAAAGCCAACCGGGGAGTTAAAAACTATATTGGCAACAATCATGGCAGCGTTGTTCAAATCGGTGACCAGTACTACATTTTTTACCATCGCCACACCAATCGCCAAATGTTTTCGCGGCAGGCCTGTGCCGAGCGGATTGTCATGCTCCCGGATGGAACTTTCATTCAAGCCGAAATGACATCCGGCGGCATACCGGGTGACCCGCTGCCTGGTCAGGGCAAATTCGAGGCTCGGACCGCCTGTCAGCTGATGTANNGTTGATTCAGAATCGGAAACATCCGGCCTTCACGCAAGACGGACCCGATCGGGAAGACCAGGGTAATCAATATATTGCCAATATGCGCAATGGTGCCATGGCTGGCTTCAAGTACTTTGATCTTCGAGGTTTGCGTTCGCTTGCCATAACCGTGCGGGGCAAAGCCCGCGGACGGATGTTGATTAAAAATAAACCTGAAGGGGAGTCACTGTCTGAAATCAGCATACAACCGTCTGCTGGCTGGACACGGTTTGAAGCACCAATGTCAGTACCTGATGGTGTGCAGGCGTTATTCTTTGTTTATGAAGGCCGAGGAGCAATCGATTTTTTGGACTTCACATTGATAAGTGAAAAGTGAAGGGTGAAGNNGAAGAATGAAGGATGAAGAATGATGGATGAATGTTTTATGCGAGCGTAGCGAGTCCTTCACCTTTCACCTTTCACCCTTCACCCTTCACTTTTCACCTGCAACGGTTCAAACCGTAAACTGATATCCATCGCCTTGACTGTATGCGTCAATGCGCCGATTGAAATCAGATCGATGCCGGTTGCCGCGAGTGCTTTCAGATCACGGTCCCCCATGTTGCCGGAGATTTCGATCAGCGCCCGTCCGTCGATCTGACTGACGGCAGCCTCGATGGCGGCTTGGCCCATATTGTCAAGCATGATGATATCCGCGCGACATGCCAATGCTTCAGCGATCATGGCGCTGTCTTCGACCTCGACTTCGATCTTGAGTGTGTGCGGTGCGCGGGCACGGGCAGCCGTGACAGCAGCCGTGATGCTGCCGGCGGCCTGAATGTGATTGTCCTTGATCAGAATACCGTCCGACAGGTTGAAGCGGTGATTAGAGCCGCCACCGACCCGGACGGCGTATTTTTCCAATACGCGAAGGCCGGGCGTCGTTTTGCGTGTATCAGTGATCCGGGCGCGGGTGCCGGCGACCTGATCGACCGCCCAGGCGGTTTTGGAGGCAATGCCCGAGAGTCTTTGCAGGTAGTTGAGCGCCACGCGCTCGCCAGTCAGAATGGCGCGGGCCGGGCCGCTGATGCGGGCAATAATGTCTCCTTTTATAACTGTGCTGCCTTCGTTGGCGACCAGTTCAATGCTGACAGCAGGATCCAGCAAAGCATAAACCCGGCAAAAAACCGGCAAACCGCAGATGCAGCCGTTTTCCTTGGCGATCAGCCGGCCGCTGATCTGCGTTGAGGGCGGGATGACCGAATCGGTGGTGATGTCGCCGGTACCGATGTCTTCGGCCAAGGCACTGCGGATCAGCGGGTCGATGACCAGCGGGCTCAGCTCACCCCAGACGGACAATTTTTCATTATTGTGCTGCATGTCATTCATCGGGTCGTTCCTCCTGATTGTTTAAACAACTGAATTTAGTTTACCGGCCGGATCGTCGGTGCGGAAGTGGGCACCGACACTGCCGGTCCGGGCCATGGCAGCCTGGATGATTGCCTTGGCTGCTGTTGCCATCTGGCAGGTTTCCAGGGTAAAGCGATCCTGAATCCTGACAGCGGCCAGTTCCTGGATAATGTCACCGAGCTGTTCGGCAGCCAGTTCCAGTCCTTCCTGGTTGCGCAGGATGCCGCAATGTCGATCCATGATCTGACGGATCTGCAGACGGATGGTCTGCACGCGGCCAGCCGGGAGATCAAGGATCGGTCGCACCAGCCGTAGCTGGCCGGAAAAATCGGGCTGGCCGGTCAGTGAGGAAAACTTTGTCGGTTGATGATTAATCGCCTGGGCAATGCGCCGTCCGAAAACCAGGCACTCCAGCAGTGAATTGCTGGCCAGCCGGTTAGCGCCATAAATGCCCGTGCAGGCTGCTTCACCGCAAGCCCACAGCCCTGTTTTAGTTGTTCGCCCATCGATGTCGGTCCGGACACCGCCCATGTAATAATGCTGGACGGGTGAAACAGGTATCCATTGCGTGGCAATGTCGATACCCCTGCGGGCACAGGTCTCATAAATCGTCGGGAACCGTTTCATCAGAAAATCGCGATCGCGGTGCGTGATATCCAGCCAGACATGTTCGATACCGTTTTCCAGCATCTGCCGATAAATAGCCCGTGAGACAATATCGCGCGGAGCCAGGTCAGCCTGCGGATGCTCCAGCGCCATAAATGCTTTGCCTTTGTGATTGCGCAGGATGCCGCCTTCGCCGCGAACCGCCTCGGAAATCAGGAAACAGCGGCCCTGCGCATCAGGCCAGGGCAGCGCTGTCGGATGAAATTGAACAAATTCCAGATCAGCTGTTTCCGCGCCGCAACGTAATGCTGCAGCCAGGCCGTCACCGGTCGCGGTGGCCGCGTTGGTCGTCCGCGGATACAAACCGCCGATGCCGCCGCTGGCGAGAATAACATGACGAGCCAGGATAATGGCATATTGGCCCGGATTGTCAGCAGTCAAAGTCAGAATGCCGCAGACGGCATCCTGTTCATCGGTCAGGAAATCGACCAGGCAGGTTTTTTCCAACAGCTGGCAATTGGTCTGGCTACGCAGACGATCGGCCAGGGTACTGGTGACGTACAGGCCTGTGGCATCACCGTGGCAATGGACAATACGATTTCGATGATGCGCGCCTTCACGGGTGACAGACAGACAGCCCTGGCTGTCGAGATCGAAAGGGACACCCCAGTCACGCAGCTGGCGGATGTCAGACGGGCCCTCTTGAACCAGCACCTGCAAAGCCGATGGATTGTTCAGGCCGGCTCCGGCAACCCAGGAATCCTCAAAATGCTGGGCCGGGCTGTCACCTGGTGCAATAGCCGCTGCAATTCCACCCTGGGCGTACATGGAATTGCTCTCATCCAGGCCGTTTTTATTGAGTAAAACAACCTGCAAGGCCGGATCCAGATGCAATGCCGTGTAAAGGCCGGCCAGTCCGGTTCCGATGACAACGACATCACAGCGGGTCTGCGGCAGTTTACTGAAGTCTCCTTGCCAAAGGTAACGGCGCATAATAAACACTCCCCTGGATTCCTCATTCATCCGCGGCATCAGGCCTGCGTGACGATATGGAATCACGGAGTCCGCTTTACTTCCGGCAACTGTCCTGGAAGGGCGGGACGCCTTTCAGATTCTGAAGGCGCCGGATCCGGGCGGCTCAGAGCATACACCCGGCGAGAAAAGCCACTGAGTGGCTGACTATAAATTTATCACTTAGCTGCAAGACTGTCCAGTATTACATGACACAGATATTTGATCAGACAAAATATCAATAAATTACTTGAAGTCAATTATTAATTTTTTGCCCATTCCTTTGGCTAATTTCTGCAATGTGAATACACTTGGATTTGCTTTTCCTGTTTCAATACGACTCAAGATTGCCTGGCCTATGCCTGTCCTGTCAGCCAGTTGCCTTTGGGTTAAACCTGCTGCATTCCTAGCTTTAATTAAGGATCTGATAAAATGATACTCTGCTTCAACATCATCCCAATGTACCTTAAACTCTGCATTATGCAGTTTTTCATTTAAATGTTTCTCAAAATCATCCATCATTATAGCCTACTTTCAAATTCACTTTTATATTGTCTCGCTCTTTCAATCTCTTTTTGAGGTGTTTTTTGTGTCTTCTTTACAAAGCCATGGGTTAAAATAATTCGCTGATTGCTAATAAAAATATAGAATTCTTGTTATATTGCTCGACTGCTGAATTCTTAGTTCAAATAATCCATTTACCAGGTATTTGGAGAATGGTTCTCCCAGCTGAGGACCAAATTCCTTTAATAGCTTCAATTGTCTGAAAACTTTAATTTGCATTTTTGTTTCGAGACTGTCTATGAATTCAGCAACTGGCTTATGGCCGTTTGATGTTCTGTAATACTCAATCTCGAACATGATAATCTCCTGTCTTTCCGTGATGATATATATATCATATTCGATCTGTTGCTATTTGTCAAGAACTAACATGTTGCTGATAAAAAATGTAATATGGAAACTCAGATCAAATACCTCATTCAAACCGAAACACGTTCTCATCCGGCTGATTCTGCTGATCCCGGTCCAACAGGATCGTGACGGTCGTCCCCTGCTGAGGCTGACTTTCAATCTGCAGCCTGCTGCCGCTCTCGAGCGGACCGTAGAGATAATTAATCCGGCCGATGATATTTTTCAGACCGACATGCTTGCCCCGGATCCCGGCACCCATTTTCAGCCAGCGCCGCGCGTCGGCCAGACTGCTTTCGTCCATGCCGGCACCGTTATCAGCGACTTTAACTAGGATTTTGTCGTCAGCTGCCTGGATGCTGATGTTGATCACGCCCTTAAAATTTTCCGATTCACAGGGTAACAGCCCATGAAACAGAGCATTTTCAACCAGCGGCTGTAACAGGCTCTTTGGAATGGCCAAGTGCAGGACATCTGCATCGACCTGCCAGTTGACCGAAAAATCACTGCCGTAACGATATTGCTGGATGATGATATATTGCTTGACGACTTCGATTTCCTGCTCGACAGCATCGAAGATCTGCACCGAGTCAATGCGCAGGGAATCGCGGAGAATCTTGATCAGCGCAGAATTGACCGCGACAATATCCGAACTGCGGTTTTGCCTGACCAGATAGGTTATTGTATTCAGGGTATTATAGATGAAATGCGGATTGATCTGTGAGATCAGCAAGCTGTAGCGCATGCGTTCCTTATCTTTTTCATTTTCGAGTGTTTTCTGGATGTAAAATCGCAGCTGCCGGGTCATGGCATTGAACGAATTGCTCAGCTCTTCGATCTCGTCGTTGGTGTAAATATCAGACTCCAGCAGCATCTGGCCGGCGGAAAAGGTTTTCATCATTGCGGACAGCTGCTGCAGTGGTTTGAGCTGCCGGCGCATCATCGGCAGAGCTGCAGCCAGAATGACAACAACCAGCAGTAAAATTGACAGGATATAATAAAAAATGAACCAGTTGTATTGCTCGAGCAGTTTGGCCTGCGAAACCTGGGTGGCCAGGATTAAGCCGGACGCTTTGGAAAAAATCAGGATATTATGGACACCGCCGTTTTCAATGACGGCGTCATAATCGGCACCTGAAGAAAGCGACGCCTGTGTGATTTTGTCCAGCGCCAGCAGCGGTTCTGTCGAGTCAGCCGGGTAGATGGGCTTATTGTCATAGCCAATCCACTGATAATGGTCAACCGCTTGTTCGACCGATTTAAAAATCGAAATAAAAGCTGAGAAATCGACATTGATGATCATCCGTCCGCGCACGCCGCTGCTGGCCGTAAAGTCTCTGATGTAGCTGAGACCGCTTTGCCGGTTGTTGAGCCCGTCATAATAATAGAAAGGCCGGGTCAGATAATAGTTGTCCGAGCTGGCAAAGTCTTTGATTTCCAGAGCGGCCAGGTCGCCGTCGCTGATCCGGGTGATTGACGTGAACAGATCACCTTGCTCGGTGACAATCAGGACATTCCGATAGAAATTGCCCAGCGGGGCGATCAGCGCATTGAGCCGGATGTCAATGCCGTTTTTGACATTTTCACCCTTTCGGTAACGGTCGAGCAGCCGGCCGAGTTCACCATCATATTGAATGCGCCGGCATTCAGCTGAAATACTGGCAATGTTAAAATCGACCTGATTCATGATTTCGTGCATCAGGTTCTTTTTATCGGCGATGGCATTGTCTTTGATAATCGCTGAAAAAACAATGATCACCGGAAAGGAGACGATGATCATCGTGATTAAAGCTGTCGTAATGATGATGTTGTACAGCTTGCGGGTGATTGAATTACTGCGCTGCCGCTGCTTCATTGTTTACCGTAAGCC